>DATCGK010000585.1:0-2844 GCA_036508975.1 Candidatus Limnocylindrales bacterium | reverse complement strand
GAAGGTGTTCTGCATCTGGCCTCAGGAGGGGCGGTGGACCTGGCAGCGGCCCATCCCCGACACGATCACGGCCGCCTTCGAAGCCTCCGGGGAATGATTCGTCAGGGCCGCACCTGACGACAGCGGTTCCACTCGCCGGGGGCGGGAAACGGCGTCAAAGAGATCAAATGGGTCGAGCCCTCGACGGCGGCAGAACGCGACTGAACTCGGAGGCAGTCGCGGGCCACGAGACCGACCGTTGCCAGGTGCTCGCGCCCCGATACGACCGGCCTTGGGGCCTCGCACGTGCTTTCAGGGACCCCATTCTCCTGGGTGGGACTCGCACGATCTTGAGCTATCAAGTCACGCCCGGCGCGCCCGACCCCCGCCGAGGGACGCTCAAGATGAGAGTCACTACCCTCACGGGCTGGACATGCCATACGTGGAGTCACCCCGGCGGGTCTCGGACACAGCTCGCGGTTGAGCGCGGCGCAGGCAAGGCCTACGCATGCCCTCGTGTTGTACCGACGGTGCTGCGACTCCGTCAGCGGCCCGAGGAGCAGATCACGGGATGTCCACGAGCACTTCCCCAACGGCACCGCGTTCGACCGCCTCGTGTGCAGCGGCGATGTCGCGCAGCGCGAAACGGTGCTCGGGCAGCGGCATCAGAGCGCCGGCCTGCAGCGCCCGTGTGATGTCCGTGACAGCCTGCGCGATCATCGCCGCTGCGAGGTTGTACACGAGCACGAAGCGCAACGTCGCGTTGGCGACCATCAAGCGCCGCACGGGCACGGCGGGATCGGGCGCGTCGCTCCCGTAAGCCACGATGACCCCGTGCGGCGCGAGCACGTCGAGGTCGGTCGCGAGGTTCGCGCCGATCGCCACGTCGATGATGCGATCGACGCCGGCCGGCGCAGCCGCCCGCACCTGCGCCACGTAGTCGGCGGCCCGGTAGTCGAGCACCTGCTGGGCCCCGGCGGCGATGGCAAGCCGGCTCTTGTCCGCGGTACTCACCGTGGCGAGCACCTGGGCACCGCCCCAGCACGCGAGCTGGATGGCGGCGTTGCCCACTGCGCCCGCACCACCCGTCACGAGGAGGGTGCGACCCACCACCGCTCCGTCGGCGAAGACGCAGCGATGCGCCGTGACGTAGGGGATCCCGAGCCCGGCGCCCTGGGAAAACGAGATGCCCTCGGGCAGGGGGACTGCCTGCTCCGCCGGCACGCAGGTGTACTCGGCCGCCGTTCCGTTGGGGCGCCCTGCGGCCGCGTGGTACACCCACACGCGCTGGCCGAGGCGCGTCGGGTCGACGCCTGTCCCCACCGCGTCGACGTCGCCGGCCCCCGTCCTGGTTGGGGATCTGTCCGAAGGCCGGCAACGGAGTGCCGGCCGAGCGCACTTTCCAGTCCGTCGGGTTCACTCCCGACACGCGCATTCGGACCCGCACCTCCCCGGGTCCCGGCACCGGGTCCGGGAGTTCGACGATCCCCAGCACACGTCGGGCCGGACCACGCTGATGGTAGACGGCAGCCTGCATTGGATGGCCTCCCCGTTCAGCGCGGTCGTTGGCCGCTCCGCGCACGGGTCAGCGTAGACGCCGACGCATCCGAGCGCCGCGCCGTCGCACTGGGTGGCGCTCGCCCTGAACCAAGCGGCGGTGGCGCCGGACCGGCCTTTGTCGAGAGGCCCACGGTCCTCCACCCCATTGCCGATTGTGGAGTCTTCGCCATCGAAGCGGCCGCGGGCATCGGCAGGCACTGGAACGACGGCCGCCCGGACGTCCCCTTCCACGCCGTCGCGGTCGGGGCGACGCTGGCGGGTTCTCGATGTGACTGGCGACCCTCGGCCCGGGCGCTGCGCCAAGCCGTGGACTTCGACCTCGCGGACGCAGCCGCCCGCTCGGAGATCCGACCGTCGCCAGACTCGACCCGACCGTTGATCGCCAGGCCCCAGGCCTGCGGTAGCGCGCCCGCCGCTTCAAGCCGGGGGGCTGGCCATGGCCCCGTCGACTTCCGCGGGGCCGACCTCGGAGGCGCCATCCTCCAGTGAGGCGCGGCCCTCGACGTCGAGCAGGTAGCCGATCCCCTGGAAGGTCCTGATGCGGCCCTGTTCGCCGGGCTCCGCGCCGAGCTTGCGCCGGACGTGACTCACCCAGACCCGGAGATAATGGAGGTCGGCCCGATGCTTGGGCCCCCGCATTTCCATGAGCAGCTCCATGTGCGGCACAACCTTCCCGGCGTTGGCCGCCAGGTACTGGAGAAGGAGCCACTCGGTACGGGAGAACTGGACTAACTCGCCGGCCCGTATGACCATCCGCCGCTCGAGGTCGATCTCCACGTCGTCGAAGCGGATGACGCCCACCCCCGGAGATCCTCCCGTGCTGCGCTGCAGGACCGCAGGCACGCGAGGATCCGGTACAGATCCACCGTCCTCGGACGGGTCCGCCGCGCCGGGGGCGTCCGCCGCGCCGGGGGCGTCCCCGGCTGGTCCCGCCGCCGCCGCGGCGGCGGCGTGGACCAGCGCCAGCGGGACCCCCGTCTCGGTTGCCCGCGCGCGCACCGATTCGAACTCGGGCATCGCCCCGACGACCCGTCCCCCGAGGATCTTCTGCTTGACCACGACCGGACCGAACGGCGTGGCGACCTCGACGAATGCCCGGCCTGCTTCGTAGCGGCGAACCGCGTGGACCCGTACGCCGAGCGTGGTCGTCTCTGCTAGGAGGAGCCTGGCTAGCCGCGCCTCGTCGTCCATCCGGGCCACGACCGACACCTGGACGCCGGCCCGCCCCTTCTTCATCTGGAGCGGGGTAACGGTCACGTCGAGGGCCCCCGCGGCCAGGAGGGCCTCGCCCACCGGAGCCAGGAG
>DATCGK010000584.1:0-2001 GCA_036508975.1 Candidatus Limnocylindrales bacterium | reverse complement strand
ATGAACGGGGTCGCATCGAGGTGACGACCCGCCATCGGCTCCAGGCGCGCGATCAGGCGTAGGCGAGCAGGCGGCACGGCGCTCGCGGCGTCGCGGCGTCGCCGCGACGGTCGGCGGTCCGGCGGGAGTCTGTCCAAGAACTTCGAGGCCGAGGTGCTCATCGGCCTCGAGTGGACGGAGGGACGATCAAGCTCCGAGGACGTCTTCCAGACCGGTTGGCCGGAACGGGACAACTTCCGGTCGCGGCTGTTCGGGATGTTCAGCGAGGACGTCGTCCGCTGCTGGGCCGGAAGCAGCCGCGCCCGGCACGCCTGCACCGGGCGGCCGACGCTCCTCGGGGGCGCCGACTACGCCACGGTCGACTTCACCCTCGAGCGCCGGTCCGACGGGCGCCGCTTCGTCGCCGAGCAGAAGGCCGAGATGGCCTGGATGGACTATGCCTACCTGCGGCTCGAGCGCGCCGACCAGATCACCCACCACGCCGGGAAGCGCGCCTTCGACTGGTTCCTCGAGGCGGCGGGGGAGCCCTACAAGCGGATCGTCAAGGCCGGCGGCAAGGTGACCCCGGTCGACGCGACACTCGTCCTCGAGGTGGTCACCGGGCGCCCAGCCGATAGGAGCGGCCTCCTGTAGGGTTGGCGCGCGAGGCAGGAGGGCCGACCGTGACGGATCTCGACGCCGAAACCATGCGTGGGCCCCTCGGGGAGGCCTTCGAGCAGCGCGGCGTGTCCGGGGAAGCCTTGGGTACGCGACGAGCTGTGGGATGACGCCTGCTCGCGAGGGGGCCGTGGTCGTAGTCAAGCCGCCGCCGCGCTGGGTGGTTCGGCTCAATGTCGCGCTCCTTCGGCGGGGCGTGAGCGTCGGCACGCAGCACCTGCTGTCGGCCCGCGGTCGGACCTCCGGCGAGATGCGGAGCACGCCCGTCTCGGTGGTCACCCTCGACGGAGCCCGGTACATCGTGGCGGCCTTCTCAGGCGCGGCCTGGGTCCAGAACGTCCGCGCGGCCGGCGAGGGGACGCTTGCGCGCGGGCGCTCGGCCGAGCGCGTGGCGCTGACCGAGCTGCCGGTCGCCGAGCGGGAGCCGATCCTCCGGGCGTTCCTCCGGCAGGTCCCCGGGGGCGTCCGCTTCTTCGCGTCCGCAGATCCCGAGACCGTCGTCGCCGGAGCCGACCGCTACCCGGGGTTCCGCATCACCTCGCGCTGACCCGCAGACGGTCACCCCGGTTCAACGCACGCGCTGGACGAGGAACCACAGGGCCCGAGCTCATCGCAGCGAGCCGGCGTGGCCCGGCTCGAACGTCGGGACCGGGACCGGCCCGCACGATCTTGCCATCGTGTGGGTGCGTGGGTCCTGCCGGGCGATGGTCCGGGCGCTGCTCGCAGCGACCTGCGCCGGCTACCGGGCAGAGCCGGGAGCGGTGCAGGCAGAGTTCGCCGCCCCCGCATGCACCAACCCGCGGCCTGACCTGCGAGCACGACCGGCGACGTCATGGTGCTGCCTGATCGCGCTCGAGCGCGCATCGCCCATGGCTACATGCGTCGGCGGTGGAGTGGATCCCGCCTTCGGGGACGGTTGAGCCGGCATCGTCGGCGGCAGGCGGAGCCGGGGTTCGGCGATGATGGCGAAGCCCGCCCACCTGCGAGTTTGGGGCCTGTCCGGCCGCTCGATCGGAGGCGTGCGCGTATGCTCGGTGGGTGAGCGCGCGTCAGCCTGCACGGTCCCGTCGTCTGCACGCGGTTGGCCAACTGCCGAGTCGGTCGTCTCCCGCCAGCACCCGCGCGCGGTGAACCGGCGGGGTCCGGTAACCCGGTGGCGGTTCGTCGGGTGGGCGACCACCCTGACGGTTGCCGCGTCGCTGCTCCTGGGCGCCTGCGGCGTCCCGGTCGCGCCCACACCTCCAACAGCATCGAGCGTGGCCGCCTCCGCCCTCACGACCGCGGCCGGGACGTCCGGGATTGCGTCGTCGAGCCCCACCCCGACCCCGCCACCGTCCCCGCTCG
>DATCGK010000583.1:0-8566 GCA_036508975.1 Candidatus Limnocylindrales bacterium | reverse complement strand
CCGAGGCGATCACGGCCAGGGACCCGACGGCATCGCCGGCGAGGTGCAGCACGAGAACCCTTGTCGCCTCGGTCCGGCGGTCGATCCCGTGGACGACGAGTGCCGAGATGCCGTTGACGACGAATCCGACCAGGGCCACCGCGAGCACGACCGGGGCGTCGACCTCCGACGGGGCGAGGAGGCGGCCGATGCTCTCGACGAAGACGATCGACGATGCGGTGATGAGCAGGACGGCGTTCGCGAGCGCGCCGATCGCCTCGAACCGGTGGAAGCCGTAGGTGTGGCCGGCGTCGGGCGTGCGGGCGGCCAGACGCGCGGCGCCGAGCCCGATGAGCACGGCCCCGACATCGACGAGGACGTGGGTCGCGTCGCCCAGGAGGGCGAGGCTGCCGGTGACGAGGCCGCCGACGACCTCCAGCACGAACACGCCCAGCGCGAGCATGAGGGCGACGACCAGCCGCCGCGACGGCTTGATCTTCGCGATCACCTCGGCGTGCGTGGGCGGGGTGGTGGTCATGGCCGGGGCGGGAAGCGGGTCCATGTGATCGCTTACGCGGGCCGTGGGGCTGTGGCGGTGTCGGCCGGCGCTCCGGCCGGACGGAACCAGGCCCGGAGCCGCGGAGCCGCCCGCAGGTACAGGACCATCAGCAGGATCTGGAAGATCGGCATCGTCGCCGCGGGGATCGCAACCAGGGGCGAGAACGCGGTCGTCGCGATCGCAATGGCCGTGCCGTTGTTCTTGCCGGTGCTCGTGAAGGCCACGGCCATGTGCTCCTCGTAGCCCATGCCGAGGCGCCGGTCGAGCAGCGTGACCACGAGCAGCGTCAGCGCCATGAAGATCGCGTTCGGGACCAGCAGGATCGCCACCGTCTGCCACTGGCCGAGGATCAGGCTCGCCTTGCCGAAGAAGATGAGGAAGACGATGGAGTACATCCCGAGCAGCGACAGCGCCGGGAAGAGCGGGGCGATGGCGGCGAACCGCGCGTTGCCCAGCCAGCGCAACAGGCCGCGCCGGGTCGCATAGCCCAGGATCATCGGCGCGACCAGGACTGTGAGGATCGAGCTGATGAGGTCACCGATCGGCACGGCGATCCCGTAGCCGCCCGCGAACAGCGTCATCCACAGCGGTACCGCGACGATCGCGAGCAGGAAGCTCAGGGCGACGACGACCGTGGCCAGTTCGAGGTCGCCCTTGGCCAGCCCGGTGTACCCGATTGCCATGCTCGAGCACGGCACGACCATCACCAGCAGGAAACCGAGCGCCAGCTGAGGCTCGGACAGGAACACCGTCGCGAGCACCCAGCCCACGAGCGGCGCCCAGATGAAGTTGAAGGCGAGCGCGATGCCGATCCCGCGCAAGTTCCGCCCGGCGCGCATGAGCGCCTCGAACCGGACGTTGACCATCATCGGGTAGATGATCAGGAACACCGCGAGGGTCGTGACGGCGCCAATCGACCCGGTGTTGGCCTTCGTCCAGCCGGCAGCGGCGTTGCCCAGCACCAGCCCGGCGACGATCGCGAGGCTGACGTAGGCGAGCATCCAGCGGTTGAGATGCTCCTGGATGATCCTGATGCGGCTCATGAGCTGGTGTCTCCGCGCGGGGCCGTCTCGACGACGACCTCCCCGCTCACGTCGCAGGCGTGCGACAGCGTGTTGTAGATCGTCCCGAACTGCCCGAGGTTGCGTTCGAGGAGCCTGACCCGCTGCTCCGGCTCGTCGGTCACGAGCCGGAGCTCGTAGCGGATCTTCGAGATCCTCGGTGGGCGCTGCTCGCGCTCGAGCGACACGTGGACGGTCGCGCCCTCGTAGCGGAACGGCAGGATGTGCGAGAACCGCTCGACGTTCTTGAGCAAGCAGGCCGCGAACGCCGCCCCCAGCAGGTCCGCCGGGCCGAACAGGTCGTCCGAGAGGTCCACCCCGGTGTCGAAGCGGATCTCCGTGTCCCGGGTCCATGCGACCGCAACGCCTTCACCGGCACGACCAGCGTCCACCGAATAGGTCAGGACAGGCATCGTCGGATTCCTGTGAAGCAGCCGACCGCCAGGGCGATCGATGCGGAGGGAGGGCCGGCCCGACCGCTGGTCCATCGGGCCTCCTCGGCGCCGACTCGCTACTCGCCGAGCCAGACCCTGATGTCGGCGGCCGAGGGAACCCGGCCGTAGCTCACGACCTTGCCGTCGATGACCAGCCCGGGCGTGCTCATGATCCCGAAGGCCATGATCTCGGCGTAATCGGTCACCTTGGTGATCTCGGCCTCGATGCCGGCCGCGGCGACGGCCTCGCGCGCGTTCTTCTCGAGCCGGATGCAGTTGTTGCAGCCGGATCCGAGGACCTCGATCATCTTCACGGGTGAACCTCCAATGGAATGTGATGGGGTGCGAGCCAGGTGCTGATCTCGCGGCGGGACGGGACGCGCCCGGCCGCGACGACGGTGCCGTCGATGACGAGCGCCGGGGTTCGCATGAAGAAGCCTCGGCGCACGATCTCGACCGGGTCGGTGACATACCGGGCCTCGACGCCGGGACACTCGTCCAGCGCGACATCCCGCACAAGCTCGAGCAGCTTGGTGCATCGGCGGCAACCCGGACCCAGGACCTCCACGCGGACGGTCATCAGGCGGTGAAGAAGTTGAAGAGGTAGCCGACGGCGATGATCCCGGCCGCCACAATGGCCACGAAGGTCGCCAGCAGGCGCGGCTTCATCACCTTGCGCAGGATCACCATCTCGGGCAGCGACAGGGCGGTGATGGCCATCATGAACGCGAGGGCCGAGCCCACCGGCAGGCCCTTGCCGAGGAGTGCCTCGATGATCGGGATGGTGCCGGCCGCGTTGGAGTAGAGCGGCACGCCCAGGGCGACGAGCGCCGGCACCGCGAGCGGGTTGCCCGGGCCCCCGATCTGGACGACGAGCTCGGTGGGCACGAAGCCGTGGATCATGGCGCCGATGCCGATCCCGACGATCACGTAGGGCCAGACGCGCCCGACGATGTCGACCGTGGAACGCCAGGCGTCCCGGGTCCGGTCCGACAGGGTCGGCCGGTCGTTGATCGCCACGCTCCCGGCGCGGATCTTCCAGACGTAGTCCTCGACGTAGCGCTCGAGCCCGAGCCGGCCGATGAGCAGCCCGGCGAACACCGCGACGACGAGCCCTGCGACCACGTAGGCGATGGTGAGCTGCGGGCCCACGAGACCCCAGAGCAGGACGATCGCGACCTCGTTGACCATCGGGCTGGCCACGAGGAACGCGAATGTGACGCCGAGCGGGACACCTGCCTCGAGGAAGCCGATGAACAGCGGCACGGCCGAGCACGAGCAGAACGGGGTGACGATGCCGAAGCCCGCGGCGGCGACGGTGCCGACGACGGCGTTCCGGCCCGCGAGGGCGCCGCGCACCTTCTCGGGCGAGACGAAGGAGCGCAGGAACGAGACCATGGTCACGATCCCGGTGAGGAGCAGCAGGACCTTGGGCACGTCGAACAGGAAGAACGCGACGGCCTGGCCGAGCTGGGATGCCGGGTCCAGGCCGAGGACGTCGAAGGCGAGCCACGTTGAGAGCGGCAAGGCGAGGAACCACGCGACGATCCAGAGGGTCGTGCCGGCGAGGACCGTGAGCCAGAGCGGGACGTCGACGCGGCGGACGGCGACGGTGGTCACCGCAGGACGTCCACCAGGGCGGCGCGGGCGGCGGCCACTGCCGGCTCGTCACGCTCGTAGTACATGAACCGGGCGTTCGCCTCGTGGCGGACCGCGCGAACCAGGCCGGCGTCCCGGAGCCTCGCGAGGTGGTTGCTGACGTTGTTGTCCCGCTCTCCGAGGGCGGCGGCCATCTCGCAGACGCAGTGCGGCCCGTCGACGAGCATCCGCAGGATGCCGGCCCGCGTCCGGTCGGCCAGAAGCGCAGCCGCAGCGGTCGCGTCGGCCACGTCGGGAGCAGGGAGGTCCAGCCGGGGTTCGCCCACGACCGGGAGCATTGTCGCCATCAGGTTGCCTCGTTCAGCCGAGGCGGACACCTCAGCACCTGATGACTATTACACGGAGTGCTGATATGTCAAAGGTGCCGATTGTCACCGACTTGGTGACAGCCGGACCGGCCGGCTGCAGGCACCACGCGCCGCGGCGGGCCAATAACTCGTCCTTGACCTTCAAGCGACTTGAGGCTCTACGCTGCCTCTATGCGCATCGCCATCTTCTCTGACGTCCATGCCAACTTGCCCGCCCTCGAGGCCGTGCTCACCGACCTCGCCGCGGCGGGCGTTGACGCCCGTTACGCCCTGGGTGACCTCGTCGGTTACGCGTCGTGGCCCAACGAAGTGCTCGAGCGCCTGGCGGGGGAGGGCTTCCCGATCGTCATGGGCAACTACGACGATGGCACCGGGTTCGGCAGGGACGAGTGCGGCTGCGCCTACGTGAAGCCCAGGGACAAGGCTGAGGGCGACGTGGGCTTCGCCTGGACCAAGGTCCACACCAGCGAGTCGAACAAGGCCTGGCTGCGAACCCTGCATCCCGAGATCCGCTTCGAGGCTGACGGCAGGCGCTACCTGCTCGTCCACGGCAGCCCGCGGAGGATTAACGAGTACCTCTACGAGGACAAGCCCGACGAAACGTTCGCCCGGATCGCGGCAGGTGCCGCCGCCGACGTGATCGTGTGCGGCCACACGCACAAGGCCTACGACAAGACGGTGGCGGGTACCCGGTTCGTCAACGTCGGGTCGGCGGGTAAGCCCAAGGACGGCGACCCGCGCGCCTGCTGGGCGCTGCTCGACACGGCCGCAGACACCGTTGAGTTCCGCCGCGTGGCCTACGACGTCGAGGCTGCCGCGTACGCGATCGAGGCCGCCGGGCTGCCGTCCGAGTTCGCCGACCAGCTCCGCGAGGCGCGGGACTACCGGTGAGGATCGCCGAGCTCGCCCGACGCGCAGGGGTCGCCGCCTCGGCGGTGCGCTGGTATGAGCAGGCTGGCGTGCTGCCGGCGCCCCCTCGCCGTGACAACGGGTACCGCGAGTACGCCGACGCGGACCTCGCGCGCCTCCGCCTGGTCGTCTCGCTCCGTCGCCTGGGCCTCGGGCCGGAGGATGCCGGCCGCCTGGCTCGGTTGTGCCTGGACCACGGTGAGATCGATGGAGATCTCGTGCCGCTGCTCGCCGAGCAGCGTGAGGCCATCGCCCGGCAGCGGGCCGACCTCGACCGCCTCGAAGGCGAGCTCGCCGACCTCGAGCTGACGATCGCGGCGGCCGGCCGCGCGAGGAGGAAGAGAACGATGCCCGACCGTCCCATCCGCGTCCTGTTCTCCTGCACGCACAACTCGGCCCGCAGCCAGATCGCGGAGGCGCTGCTCGCCGACTTCGGCGGCGCCGACTTCGAGGTTGTCTCGGCCGGCACCGAGGTGACCCAGGTGAACCCGTACGCCGTCCGCGTCCTCGCTGACCTCGGCATCGACTGGTCGACCGCCCGGAGCAAGTCAATCAGCGAGTTCCTCGACCAGCGGTTCGACTACGTCATCACCGTCTGCGACCGGGCTCGCGAGACGTGCCCGGTCTTCCCGGGAACGGAGAACACGCTGCATTGGGGCCTTGACGACCCGTCCGAGGTCGGGGGCACCGACGCGGAGAAGGTCGCGGCCTTCCGCCGGACCCAGCTCGACGTCGCGACCCGGCTGCGGCCGTTCGTCGAGGTGGCCATGCGGGCAGCCGGCAGGCGGTCCGATTCCATGATCGGCGTGTAGGCACGCTATGACCGAAGGCACCTATCCCCTGCCAGCGAGCCGGGTAGGCTCGAAGCCAATCCGGCTCACCCCAACCCCTGAGGAACCCCGTTGAGCACCCAGTCCTCGCCCGTCGACTCGGAGTCGCCCCGCCGCTTGAAGCTGCTCGATCGCTACCTGACGGTCTGGATCTTCGCGGCCATGGCCGGTGGGATCCTGCTGGGGTTCCTGGCGCCCGGGGTCGTGCCGTTCCTCGACAAGCTGAGCGTCGGTACGACGTCCATCCCGATCGCCATCGGCTTGATCCTGATGATGTACCCGCCCCTGGCGAAGGTCCGCTACGAGGAGATCGGCCGCGTCTTCCGGGACGTGAAGATCCTGGCCCTGTCGCTGGTCCAGAACTGGGTGGTCGGGCCGCTGCTGATGTTCGCCCTGGCGGTCGTCTTCCTGCGCGACTACCCCGAGTATATGGCCGGGCTGATCCTGATCGGCCTCGCCCGCTGCATTGCGATGGTCATCGTCTGGAACGACCTCGCGCGCGGGGACCCCGAGTACGCCGCCGGCCTGGTGGCCTTCAACTCGATCTTCCAGGTCCTGTTCTACGCGGTCTTTGCATACGTCTTCATCACCGTCCTGCCCACCTGGATCGGCCTCAAGGGTGTCGTGGTGGACATCACCATCGGCCAGATCGCGCAGAGCGTGTTCATCTACCTGGGCATCCCGTTCATCGCGGGGTTCCTCACTCGGGTCGTGCTGATCCGGAGGAGGGGCCGCGAATGGTACGAGGGCACGTTCATTCCGCGCATCAGCCCGATCACGCTGATCGCCCTGCTGTTCACGATCGTCGTGATGTTCTCGATCAAGGGCGAGAACATTGTCGCGCTGCCGCTGGACGTGGTGCGGATCGCGATCCCTCTGCTCATCTACTTCGTCGTGATGTTCCTGGTCACGTTCGCGATGGGCGTCCGGGCGAAGGCGACCTACGGCCAGACGGTGTCGCTCTCGTTCACGGCGGCATCGAACAACTTCGAGCTCGCCATCGCCGTGGCTGTGGCAACGTTCGGCATCGGCAGCGGTGCGGCGTTCGCTGCGGTCATCGGCCCGCTTGTCGAGGTGCCGGTGATGATCGGGCTCGTGAACGTGGCATTCTGGCTCGGCCGGCGCTACTTCGCCGGGGATCCCGCGGTCGCCAGGGCGGCGTAGGTCTCGCGCGGGAGATCCGGGGCATCCGCGAGCCCGGGGCATCCGCGAGCATGGAGCCGTGAGCTTCAGGCACGGTCCGCAAGCGGGATGTCGATCCAGAAACGGGCGCCGGCGCCAGCCACGTTCTCCATGCCAACGGATCCTCCGTGGGCATCAACGATCGCCCGGGTGATCGCGAGACCCAGTCCGGACGTGCCCGAGCCACGGTCGCGGCTCGCGTCTGCCTGGTAGAAGCGGTCGAAGACGTGGGCCATGTCGGCGACGGGCACGCCCGGGCCGTCGTCGAGCACCTCGACCCGGGCGAGGCTCGAGGCCCGGGGCGAGGGACCGCCCCGAAGGAGCACGTGGCCACCCGACGGCGCGAACCGGATCGCGTTGTCGACCAGGGCCGCAACAGCCTGGCCCAGGCGCTCCCGATCCGCGGCCACCACGAGCGGGACGCCATCGGCGAGACTGGTCGACAGCGTCACGCCGGCGGCATCCGCCCGGGCGGCGAACGCCGTGCCGATCGATGGCAGGACGTCCCCGAGCGGGACGGGCTCGAGGCGCAGGGGGAGCGCGCCTGCCTCGGCGAGGCTGATCGTGCGCAGGTCATCCACGACGCGCCCGAGCAGGCGGGCCTGGGACCGGATCGTCTCCAGGTGCCGGTCGTCGTGCTCGTAGACGCCGTCCATCACCGCCGCGGCGGTGGCCTCGATGACCGCCAGCGGCGTCTTCATCTCGTGGGCGGCATCCTGGAAGAACCTGCGTCGCGACGCGTCATTGCGCTCGAGATCGGCCGCCATGGCGTCGAACGACCGGCCGAGGGAGCCGATCTCGTCCGCGCGGCCGGACAGGCCCGACCGGGCCGCAAGGTCGCCCTGCGCCACCGCCGCCGCGGTCACCTCGAGCTGCTGCAGTGGCCTGGCGATGCGGCGGGCCAGCAGCACTCCGAGGAGCGAGGCGATCGTCGCGGCCACCACGGCGACCACGATGATGGTGGTCGTCGTCTCCTGCTGCGCCTGGGCAAGGTAGGTCCCCGGACCCAGGCCAGCGCCGGGACCCATGCCGCGGCCCGGACCGAGCCCGTTGCCGGCGGACGGCGCGCCGGACGCCTGGGCGGCCTGCATCGCGGCGAAGCCCCGGCCCACGATTGGCGGCGTGGCGATCGCCACCGCCACGGCCGTCCCGATCGCCACCGCCGCGAACGCGAGGGCCAGGCGGGCGCCGAGACCCCGGGGTACGAGGCGAACCGCGCGCGTCATTCGCGTGCCGCCCGGTAGCCGACGCCGCGGACCGTCTCGACATACTCGCGGCCCCCGGTCCGCTCACCCAGCTTGCGACGGAGGTTCTTGATGTGGCTGTCGATCGCGCGGTCGTAGGCATCGTAGGCCTCGCCGAACACGCGGTCGCCCAACCGCTCCCGGGTCCAGGCGATGCCCGGTACCTCCGTGAGGGCGAGCAACAGGTCGAGCTCCGCGCGGGTGAGGCCGAGGTCGGCCTGGCCGCGGCGGACCTCGCGCGCGGGCTCGTCGATGTCCAGGTCCAGGTACCGGCGCGTCGCAGGCGCCAAGGCTGTCGCGCTCGCAGGCGCGGCGACGGGTGCCAGCCGCCGAAGCACCGCGCCCACGCGGGCGACGAGCTCCCGGGGCTCGAAGGGCTTGGTCACGTAGTCGTCGGCGCC
>DATCGK010000582.1:0-2418 GCA_036508975.1 Candidatus Limnocylindrales bacterium | reverse complement strand
TGCTGCCTCCCGTAGGAGTCTGGGCCGTGTCTCAGTCCCAGTCTGGGTGATCGTCCTCTCAGACCACCTACCGATCGTCGCCTTGGTGAGCCATTACCCCACCAACGAGCTAATCGGACGCAGGCCCCTCCCGAAGCGCCTCGCGGCTTTGATGACACCAATGAAAGTGTCGCCACATGCGGTATTAGCCACCCTTTCGGGCAGTTATCCCCCACTTCGGGGCAGGTCACCTACGCGTTACTCAGCCGTTCGCCACTAACGAG
Source organism: Candidatus Limnocylindrales bacterium (assembly GCA_036508975.1). Lineage (GTDB taxonomy): Bacteria > Chloroflexota > Limnocylindria > Limnocylindrales > CSP1-4 > CAIXZV01. The sequence goes on along the minus strand of DATCGK010000582.1, from coordinate 2,155 downwards.
CAAGCTCGTTCGTTCGACTTGCATGTCTCATGCACGCCGCCAGCGTTTATCCTGAGCCAGGATCAAACTCTCCGTGAAAACTCGGTCTTTCGATCGAGTCAAATCTCAAGAGCTGATCCAGGCACGTTCTCGTGCTGAAGTTCCTACCACTCTTCAGTTGTTAAGGTGCAGCCCCCGGCCTTGACCGCCCGGAGCGCGGACTGTCTAGTTTGCGGCAGTTCGCTCCCCGTGTCAAACGGGGGGTTTCGGGTGGTCCCCGCCCGCGGCGGATGGTCCCCGCCCGCGGCGGGTGACCGTGCGGCCTCGGGTTCGTGAGGCGCGAGGTCGGATGGTAGGGCTGGTCCCCACCGGCTGTCAAACGGCCCGGTGGGAGCGCCTGCGGTCCGTGCCTCGCCGGATCTGCAGGGCGTCCCGGGACGTTCCGGGTGCTCAGATGGGGCTTTCCTCGACCAGCAGGATGAACGCGGCCGCGCTCAGCCAGCAGAGGAGGCCGGTGGTCACCGATGGCTCCGCCCCCAGCAGGCCAACGCACACGACCCAGACGATCAGGCCCAGGACGGCGGCCGCGAGCGCCTTGGACAGGCGCAGCAGGATCTCGAAGACGAGCTCGCGCATCAGAGGGCCCTCCGGCCCTGGAACGACCGGATCAGGGTCACGTCGTCCGCGTACTCGAGGTCGCCGCCCACCGGGAGCCCCCGCGCGATCCGCGTCACGGAACCGACCCGCCCCTCCAGGCGTTCGCCGAGGTACATGGCGGTGGCCTCGCCCTCGAGCGTCGGGTTGGTGGCGATGATGACCTCCTCCACCCGGTGGCCGTCAGCCGCGGCTTCGTCGACCCGGTCCAGGAGCTCGCGGATCTTCAGGCGGTCCGGTCCGATCCCGTCGATGGGGCTGATGGCCCCATGGAGCACGTGGTACAGGCCCCGGAACTCCCCGGTCCGCTCGATGGCGAGCACGTCGAGCGGCTCCTCCACGACGCACATGCGGATGAGGTCCCGGCCGGGGTCGCGGCAGATCGGACACAGGGGAGCGTCGCTGATGTTGAAGCAGCGGTCGCAGAATACGACCTCGTCCCGCACGGCGACGAGCGCGCGGGCAAGCGCACGCGCTTCGGCGTCGGGGGCGCGCAGGAGGTGGTAGGTGAGCCGCTGCGCCGTCTTGGGCCCGATCCCGGGCAGGCGCGCGAACGCCTCGATCAGGCGCGCGACGGGCTCGATGACGGCGCCGGTCACGGTCCCTCCGTCACCCGAGCCCGGGGATCCGGAGGCCGGCGGTGACCACGCCCATCCTCTGCTCCGCCAGCTCGCGCGACGCGCGCAGGGCGTCGTTGACCGCGGACATGACCAGGTCCTGGAGCATCTCCACGTCCTCGGGGTCCACCGCTGACGGGTCGATCACGAGGGCCACGAGCTCCTGCTTGCCGGTGACGGTGGCGCGAACGGCGCCTCCGCCGGACGAGCCGTCGACCGTCAGGGTCTCGAGCTCCGCCTGGACCCGCGCCATCTCCTGCTGCATCTGCAGCGCGATGCTCTGCAGGTTCTTCATTGGTTCTCGGTCCTCCGGTGCCGTGCTCGTTGCTTATGCGGGTGGCGTGCCCGGCAAGTCTCGCCGATGCACGCCGGGCGTGCACGACGCGTCCCGTCGGGCGCGGGCTCAGGTGACCTCGGGAACGTCCGCGAGATCGTCAGCGAAGATCCGGTGCGCCTCGGACAGGATGTGGGCCGCGTCGGCGTCGGCCGGGAGCGGCGGCATGAGATCCAGGTTGGTCGCCACGCAGCGCACACCGACGGGGTGATCCAGGAACTGGCTGAAGGCCTGCTCCAGGATCGGCCGCCGCCGCTCCGCGACGTCCTTGAGGAACGCCTTCTCCTCGGGGAAGCCGAGGGTGACGATGTTGCCTTCGACGCCGATCGGGCGGCAGTCGACGATCAGCGGCTTCACGGCCCGATTGATCTGGGTGATCTGCTCGACCAGGCCGACCCAGCCGTTCCGGAGGCGTTCCAGGTCGCCGGCGGCGGGATGGTCCGCGGCGGGATGGTCGGCGGCAGGGACGTCGGCGGCAGGTGCGGGCCCGGGGCGGAGAGGCACGGTGGATCGGTCCCGGTCGGGGACGGGCGTCGCGGGCCGCGTGTCGTGTTCCGCAGGCGAGGGCTCC
>DATCGK010000581.1:0-3734 GCA_036508975.1 Candidatus Limnocylindrales bacterium | reverse complement strand
GGGAAGATGATGGGGCCCGGGGCCGCGGTGGCGGGCACAGGACCAGCGGCGGCGGGTGCGGCAGATGCGGGCGCCGGAACGGACGGGGCGACCAGCGCGGACGGGGCGGTGGGGGCAACGCCGCTGCGGAGCGCCTCGACGTGGGCAAGGACGTCCACCCGGGTGATCCTGCCGCCACCGCCGGTGCCCGCGATCTCGGCGGGGTCCAGACCGTGCTCGCGCAGGAGGCGCCGGACGGCAGGCGTCATGCGGGCGTTGGGATCGCCGGCGGGCTCGGGGTCCGCGGCGGGGGGAGGGGCCAAGACGGCAGCCGACGGGGCCGCGGCGACCGGGGGCGCATCGGGCGCGGGTGCCGGCGACGCGGCGGGCGTCGCGCTGGCGGCCGCGGCCGGCATCGCCGCGACAGAGACGCCCGTTGCGGCCTCCTCCTCCGTCTCGATCACCGCGATGTCGGCATTGTTGGGCACCACGGACCCTTCGGGAGCCAGGATCTCGCGGAGCACGCCCGCGTACGGCGACGGCACCTCGGCGTTGACCTTGTCGGTGACCACCTCGACCAGAGCCTCGTACTTCGCGACGGCGTCACCGGGCTGCTTGAGCCAGCGCCCGATCGTCCCCTCCGCGACGCTCTCGCCGAGCTGGGGCATCGTCACCTTGGCCACTGGGTCAGTTCCTCCGATGGGCGTGCGTGGGGCGCGCGGTCCAGGGCCCTAGTGTCGCGCATCCCGGGACGACGTGCCGATACGCGCCCGCCGTGCCCGGCCGTGACAGGGGGCGGTTCCCATGCCACCGATGCGGGGCCAGGACGGATGTTCACCTGGTGGGAAGTAGCCGCCGCTCGGGATGGTGACCGGCCTGCCTGTTCCCCGCGGGCGCTCGCAACGCCCGCCGGGTGGGTGTATGCCTCGCCCAGCCGGCTGCGCGCTATCCCGGACGATGGCGAGGGCCCGCGTGACGGGCGCCTGTCAGGCCGGCGAGGGGATCCCGGCGGTGTACACCTCGAACGCGCAGGCCAGCAGCGCCCCGACCTCTTCGGCCTCGGCATCGGAGATCGACTGGAACGTGAGCGTCGTCCGACCCTTCCGATGGGCGATGAGACCGGGCGCCACCGACTCGACGAGGCCGGGGTGCCTGACCATGGGCAGCAGGAACAGGGCCACGTGCTTCGCCGATGGGTTGACGAACGCGAACCAGTCGCTGGGCTTCGCGTCGGGCCGCTTCATCGTCGGGATGCCGTAGATGGTGGAGGCCTCGAGGCGCGCGGCATATGGCGCCAGGAGAGCGCGCAACCGAGCCTCGACGGCCGTGAGGTCCCCCGCCATTGCCTCAGTACCCTGCGAGCCGGCGGATCGCGTCTGCGATCCTGGCCGGGTTGAGCATGAACCAGTCTTCCAGCACGTGGTTGTACGGCATCGCCGGCACGTCCGGTCCGGCGATCCGCGTCACGGGCCCGTCCAGGTAGTCGAACGCCTCCTCGGCGACGATCGCGGCGATCTCGGCCCCGTACCCGCCGAACCTGTTGTCCTCGTAGGCGATGAGGCACTTGCCGGTCTTGCGCACGGATGAGAGCAGCGTCTCGCGGTCCAGCGGGCGCAGCGTCCGCAGATCGATGACCTCGCAGTCGATCCCCTCGCCGGCGACGCGCTGGGCCGCCTCGAGGGCATAGTGGACCATCAGGCCGTATGCGACGACCGTCACCTGGCGCCCCGGCCGTCGCACCGCGGCCTGCCCGAGCGGAACCGCGAACTCCGTGTCCGGCACCTCGCCGCGGACCGAGCGGTACATCTTCTTGTGCTCGAAGTAGAGGACCGGGTCGTCGTCGCGGATCGCGGAGCGCAGGAGCCCCTTGGCGTCATACGGTGTGGACGGAATCACCACCTTGAGCCCCGGGACGTGGGTGAAGAACGCCTCGACCGATTGAGAGTGGTAGAGCGCGCCGTGGACGCCGCCGCCGTACGGGGCGCGGATCACCATCGGGACGGTGAACCCACCGATCGAGCGATAGCGCATCCGCGCCGCCTCGGACACGATCTGGTTGAACGCCGGGTGGATGAAGTCCGCGAACTGGATCTCGGCGATGGGGCGGAGCCCGTTGATCGCGGCGCCGATCGACGCCCCGACGATCATCGACTCGGTTAGCGGCGTGTCGATCACGCGGTCGTCGCCGAACTCGGACCAGAGCCCGTCGGTGGCCAGGAAGACCCCGCCCTTCTTGCCGACGTCCTCGCCCAGCACGATGACCGACGCGTCCCGCCGCATCTCCTCAGCCATGCCGTCCCGGATGGCCTCGATGAACGTCCGGACCGCCATCAGCGGTGCCCCCCGCCATCGTCGCCAGGAGCGCCCTCGCCCGGAGCGCTAGCGGCGTCCGGAGCGCCCGCGGCGTTCGCGACCGGACCCGGGTGCCACGGCGGCGGAGCCTCGCCGGCCGCGGGATCCGCGTAGACGAAGTCCATCCCGGTGGCGGGATCGGGATCCGGCTCCGCCTCGGCGAAATCGGTCGCGTCCTCCACCAGGGCGGCGATCTCGGTCGCCAGCGCGCTCTCTAGGTCGGGTGTCAGGACGCCCGCCTCCCGCAGCCGGGCGCGGAAGATGGGCAGCGGGTCGTGCGCCCGGCCTTGGGCCAGGTCGTCCTCCGTTCGGTACTTCGTCTGCTGGTCGTCCGAGGAGTGCGCGGTGAGGCGCGTCACCTTCGCCTCGATGAGCGTGGGGCCGCCGCCGGTCCGGGCCCGCTCCACCGCTTCCCGCCCCGCCGCGTAGCAGGCGAGCACGTCCGTCCCGTCCACCACCACGCCGGGAATGCCGTATCCCGGGGCGCGCATGGCGACGTCCTTGACGGCGATCTCCCTCTCGGCCGGGACGCTGATCGCGTACCCGTTGTTCTCCACGATGAACACGAACGGAAGCCTGTGGATCGCCGCGAAGTTGAGCGCCTCATGGACGTCGCCCTGGTTGGAGCTCCCCTCCCCCATGATCGCGACCGCGACCTGGTCCAGCTTCCGGATCTTCGAGGCCAGCGCGATGCCGACCGCGTGCAGGATCTGCGTTGCGACCGGCGACGAGACACTGACCAGGTGGTGCTCCGGGCTCCCGTAGTGGCCGGGCATCTGGCGCCCGGCGGAGCCCGGGTCCGCCGCCTTCGCGTACTGCGCCAGCATCAGGTCCCGCGGCGTCATCCCGAACGCGAGGCAGGTGGCGATGGAGCGGTAGAAGGGCGCGATCCAGTCGTGCCCCCGGCGGAGCGGCCAGGCCAGGCCGACCTGCGCGCCCTCGTGGCCCTGGCCGCTGATCACGAACGGGATGCGTCCCGCGCGGTTGAGGATCCACATCCGCTCGTCAACGGCGCGGGCCAGCGCGAGCGTCCGGAACATCGCGACGAGGTCCGCGTCGGCAAGGCCGAACGAGGCAGCGAGGGGACCCGCCGCGGTGTCACCGCCCTGGCCGGTCAGCGTCATCGCGTCCTCCGTGCGGCGGTGTGGCGGCGGTTTGGCGTGGGCTCGTCGTGGCGGTGACCGGTCCGGTCCCACCCGGTCCGGTCACCGCGCATCCCGTCAGAAGTTGATCGACCGTCCGTCCACGGCCATCGCGGTCTCGCCCAGGATCTCGGAGAGCGTCGGGTGCGCGTGCGTCGCCGCGGCGATATCCCACGGGGTCGCCTCGAGGGTGAGCGCGAGCGAGGCCTCGGCGATCAGGTCCGTGGCATGCGGCCCGATCAGGTGGACGCCCAGCGTCTC
>DATCGK010000580.1:0-4330 GCA_036508975.1 Candidatus Limnocylindrales bacterium | reverse complement strand
CGATGGCGAACCGCCGCAACTTCCTGACCGCGACGCTGCTGGCAGACGGCCGCGTCCTCGTCGCCGGCGGCGAGAACGCGCGGACCGACCTCACCACGGCCGAGATCTACAACCCGAAGACGGGCAAGTTCAGCCCGACAGGCTCCCTGACCGTTGGACGCGTCTACCACGCCGCCACCCGGCTCGCGGACGGCCGCGTCCTCGTCGAGGGTGGCGGCAGCGACTACTCGGGCGGCAAGTTCCTGGCGTCCGCCGAGGTGTACGACCCGAAGACCGGGACGTGGACCGCGACCGGCTCGATGGCGGACCAGCGCAACCTCCTGACCGCCACGCTCCTGGCGGACGGCCGGGTCCTAGTGGCCGGCGGGTTCGGTGCCCAGGCGCCACTCGCCTCGGCCGAACTCTACGACCCAGCGGCCGGCACGTTCAGCCCGGCCGGCGGCGGCTGACGTCCCTGGGCACCTCCATCGCAGGAGATGACCTGTCCGGCCCTCAAGATCCCGGTCACGGTTGACGCCTACGGCGCCGGCACCCACGATCCGAAGTACTTCCGGCGCGAGTTCGAGCGCTCGTTCCCGCTGATCCTCAAGGCGCTCGGCGGGTAGGGGAGTCGCAGACGGACCAATCCCGGTCCTCGGGCCGCTGTGGCTGGCCTCCCATCGGCAGGCCGTGACCTTCGGCCGTTCCGCGGACGGGCGTTCGCGAGGCATCCTCCGGGCGGAGCGACCGGCGGTCAGCCGTCGACCGAACGACGCGCGGAGGCATTCCATGACCGGTCGGGAGCGGATCCTCGCGGCCCTCGATGGCCGGGAGCCGGACCGGGTCCCGCTCGCCCTCGCCTTCTACCGGGTCGATGGCGCCTCGCTGGCGCCGCCGGGTGCGTGGCGGGACGATCTCGTCGACATCGCCTTTGTCGACTTCCCGGTCTCCGACGAGGAGGAGGAGCTCCGGCGGCGGGCGGCGCCGTACGAGGGGAACACCCGCATCGGCAGCCGGTCACAGGTCGCACGGTACGCGGCCTGGCAGTACCACCCGGAGACGCCTGAGGCCGGCAATCCCCTCGAACTGGCCACCAGCCTTGCCGACCTCGAGCGCTTCCCGTTCCCCGGGGTCCGCGGTCCCCGGATCGTCGACCGGCTCGCCCGGGAGGTGGCCGGCCTGCACCGTCTGGGCCTGGCGGCCGGCGGCAACACCCCGCATCTGGGCGGGGAGCTGTTCGAGGCGGCGTGGCGCCTCCGCGGGCTGGAGAGCTTCCTGGTCGACCTCGTCGAGCGCAAGGAGATGGCCCACTTCCTTCTCGACCGGCTGGCCGAGCTCGCCCGCGGCAACGTGACCACGCTCGTGTCGGCGGGCGTGGACGTCCTGGCTCTTGACGACGACGTGGGCATGCCGGGCACGATGATCATCAGCCCGGCGACCTGGCGCGAGTTCTTCAAGCCCCGGCTGGCCGGCCTGGTCGAGACCGCCCGCGCGGTCAAGCCGGACATCCGCGTCATCTACCACTCCGACGGCCACATCGAGCCGATCCTGGACGACCTGGTCGAGATCGGCATCGCGGCCATCAACCCGGTCCAGCCGGAGCACATGGACGCCCTCCGCATCCGGCGCCGCTTCGGGACCCGGCTGGCGCTGTGGGGCACGGTTGGCCGGCAGACGACCTTCTCCTTCGAGGGCCCTGAGGCGATCCGTCGCGAGGTGCGGTTGCGGGTCGAGACGCTCGGGCGAGCGGGGCTTGTCCTCTGCCCGGCCTACGATATTGACGAGCCCGACATCCCGTGGGCGAACGTCGCGGCATTCCTCGAGGCGGGGGCGACCTTCGGGTAGTGGGTGGCGCGTGGGCCGGAACCTGCCTCGCCCTCGGGGACCCCGTGCCCCTCCCGGAACCCCCCAGATGTCGCAGATTGGGATCCCAGCGCCCGGGCGCGGTTCGTGCGGCGGACCGATGGATCCGGGGCAAGGACAAAGCGATCGCCCCCGGCGATGCCGGGGGCGATCGAGCTGCGGATCGGGAGCCGCCGGGTGGAGCTCAGCTGCCGCCGAGGTTCAGGAGCAGCCGTTGCGAACCGGCGTCAGCAGCCGCCGAGGTTCGTGGTGTGGCAGCTGTTGCCGCTGACCGTGTTGCCGCTCCCGGTGTCGTCGCCGTAGATGTCGAACGGCGCATTGCCGGAGAGATGGTTCGACCGGACGGAGTTGCCGGTGGGCGCGGGTGAACCGGGGCTCACGCCGGTCGCGGTGAGGATCACGATGCCGCCACCGTGGATGGCACTGCCGGCCTGCGCCCGGTTGCCTCGGACGTCGTTGTGCGCGACCGTCGTGTTCTGGGCCCCGATCAGGGCGATCCCGATGCCGCCGTAGGCCGGCGCCCCGGAATTGTCCGGCGGGCACCAGCGGTTGTTCGCCGTGACCCGGTTGCGCCGGATCGACACATTGCCACTGACCGACCCGTAGGCCCCCGCAAAGGCCCACACGGAGATGCCTGCGCAGTTGCCGTGCAGGTTGTTGTTCGCGATCCGGCCACCGAGCGAATTGATGAACATGATCCCGCTGCCGAGGTTGCCGTAGGACGTGTTGCCGGTCACGACGGTGTTCGTGGACTGCGAGCCCTCACGCAGGTTCTCCATGAAGACGCCGTCGCCATGGTTGTCGTACGAGCGGCTGTCGCGGAGCGAGAAGCTGGTCACCGTGTTGATGAACATGCCCATGTCGCCGTTGTGCGCCGTCGCAACGCCGGCGAGACGGAGGCCATCCACGCCGAGGGCGACGATCCCGGGACCGCCGAAGTCACGAACCGTGATCCCCTCGATCGAGACGTTGGAGATCGCCGCGATCGCCCCCGTGGTGAAGTCGATCCCGCCGTGGATGCAGATCCCCGTCGTGCCGGTGAAGCCGGTGATCTCGGGATTGCAGAACGTGTCCGTAGGGACAGCGGGCGGCACGATGACCGCGTGATCGCCGAGCAGGTGCACGTTCGACGTCACGATCTCCAGGTTCTCCCGGTACGTCCCGGGCGAGAGGTGGATCAGGCTGCCCGCGAGGGCGCCGTTGATGGCGGCCTGGATGGACTGGCCGGGCCGCACGTTGACGGCAGATGCGGCGGACGCGGAAGCGGCCGGCACGAGCAGTGCCAGCGCGAGCCCCGTGGCGGCGAGGGCGGCGAGACGACGTCGCATGAGTCGGACCTCCTGGGTAGGGTCGATCGAGGCGGATTGCGGGGCGCGGGACGCGGGGGCGCGGGACGCGGGGCGCGGGCTACTGCAGCGCGGGCTGGCCGCGGTGGCGGATCGCCGAGACGAGTGCCCACAGTCCCGAGACGATCAGCAGCAGCGCGCAGATCATGAAGCCGAACCAACCGATCATGCCGATCAGCTCGGGACCACTTGCCCAGTAGGTGTCCGGCTGGCCGCTCGCCGACAGGACGAACAGGACGACGGCTGCGACGAGCAACACGAGCGTCGACTTGCGGGTGGGATGCACGGGAACCTCCTCCTCCGTTGCGGGACCCGGTTCCGACGTGGAACCTGGACGAGAGGCAGCGTCGGGCACTCCGCCGGCCCTGTCGTCATCCGCAAGGCTCGGGGGCATCCATCGCAGGTCGCAACACCGCGCGACCAAAGGATGACGAGGCCCCGACCGCGGCCCTGTACTGTGGCCGCGTGAAGGCGCTCGGCTGGCTGACTCGTGGACGGATGGTGGGCGAACGGCGTGCGCCGTCCGGCCTCGACTGGCTGGTCGCGCTCGCGTTCGTGGTCATCGCGCTCCTCGAGGTCGCGGCCGGTGTGTTCCCGGGTCCGGCCGGGGTCGCTGCGGCGGTCCAGCTGGCGGGGATCCTGCCCGTCGCCTTCCGGCGCGTGGCGGCGCTGCGGGCGATCGCCATCAGCGCGGCGGTCCTGTTGCTGTACGTCATCACGTACGGCGCGGGCAACAGCGCGGCGGACCTGGCGACGCTGCTATTGCTCGTCTACTCCGTCGGTCGCTACACGGAGGGGCGCGGGCTGCTGGCGGGTGCCGCCTTGGCGCTGTCGCTGATCGTCGAGGAACTTGCGGGGGCGGGCCTGCTGTTCAGCCTGGGGGATTGGGCCTACCTCCTCATCCTGTTCGGCGGGACCCTGGGCCTCGGGATCGTGCTGCGCGTCCAGACCGAGCGGTCGATCGCGCTGGCCGTGGAGGCCGATCGCGCCCGGCGCTTGGCGGCGGCGACGGCCCAGGCGGCCGTGCACGAGGAGCGGGCGCGGATCGCGCGCGAGCTGCACGACGTGGTCGCCCACAACGTGGGGCTGATCGTCCTGCAGGCGGGCGGCGCGCGGAGCGTCCTCGCCACGGACCCGGAGCG
>DATCGK010000579.1:0-3394 GCA_036508975.1 Candidatus Limnocylindrales bacterium | reverse complement strand
TCCGCACCCGGCAACCCCGGTGCCAGCGGTCCCCTCATCGACCCGGGCCCGGACGGCAGCCTTCCCGCCAAGCCGGATCCGACGATCGTGACCCCGACCGCGGGCCTGACCGGGGTCCACGAGGTGCGCGCGACGAACCTGGAGGCCGCCGTCAACGGCCGTGACGTCGCGGCGCGGGTCGAGTGGTGGAGCGGAGTGGAGCCGTGCACCGCGCTCGCTGGGATCACCGTCGACCGGGATGGCAGCACCTTCCTGCTCACGATCCGTGAAGGCAGCGCAGCCGCGCCCGACCAGATGTGCATCGAGATCGCCATGTACAAGGGGGCGGTCGTGAAACTGGGCGAGCTCGAGCCCGGCACCTACACCATCACGGCCTTCGGCGAGGCAGCGCCGATCGAGGTGACGGTCGCCGGCTGACCAGGGACGAGCCCCGGGCCGACCAGGCGGGCGCGGCTCCCGGCGGGATCCGTAAACCTCGCCGATACTCGCCCGGTGAACCTGTTCGACGCGGTCGCCCTCGGCGTCCTCGTGCTCGCCGTCATCGCAGGCATCCGCACCGGCGCCCTGACCCAGGTCGGCGGCATCTCCGGCGCGATCCTCGGGCTCGTGCTCGTGTTCAACCTCGCCCCGTGGCTGCTGGATGTCACCGGTGGGCTCGAGCCCATCCCGCGAGCGCTGGTGGTGCTCGGAGCGGTACTGGCCGCCGTGGTCGTGGGCGAGACGGTCGGGTCCACTCTGGGCAGGCTGCTGTCGGACCGCATCTCCGGGGGCGTCCTGACCGGCGCGGACCGGTTCTTCGGCGGGCTGATCGGCGGCGCCCAGGCCATCCTGATCATCTGGCTGGTGGGCGGGCTCCTGGCTGTGGGGCCCTTCCCCACGCTCGCCCGCGCGGCGACGCAGTCCTTCTCCGCCCGCCTGTTCGACGCGTACCTGCCGCCCCCAACCGAGGTCGTGGGCGAGATCGCGGGCGTGCTCGACAGCTCCGGACTGCCGGACGTCTTCGTCGGTCTCGAGCCGCTGCCGCTCACGCCCGTGGACACGCCGACGCGCACCGAGACAGAGCGAATCGCCCTCGCGGCCGAGGCGAGCACGGCCAGGGTCACCACCTCGGCCTGCGGGAAGCTGGTGACCGGCACGGGCGCGATCATCGCGAACGGGTACATCGTCACTAACGCGCACGTGGTCGCGGGCGGCACCGTCATCCGCGTCACCATCGGCTCCGACATCGCCAACGCGACGGCCGTCCTGTTCGACCCGGACCTGGACGTGGCCCTGCTGTACGCGCCCGGGCTGACCGGCAAGCCGCTGCGGTTCGCCACGAAGGATCCGGGCCGGGGCGACATGGGGGCCGCCCTCGGGTATGCCGGCGGTGGACCGCTGGTCGTGCTCCCGGCCGCGGTCTCAGGCTCCTACGCGGCAACGGGCCGCGACATCTACGACAAGACCCGGATCACCCGCCAGATCCTTGAGCTGCGCGCAGCCGTGGAGCCGGGCGATTCGGGCGGGCCGCTCCTGCTGGCGGACGGCACGATCGGCGGGCTCGTGTTCGCGGAATCGAAGACGGACCCGGCCGTGGGGTACGCCCTGACGCCAACGACCGTTGCCGATCGCGTCGCGCCCGCGATCGGGCGGACTGGCGAGACCAGCGTCGGCCCCTGTCTCCGGTGAGCAGCCGTGTCTGACTCCACGCCCCGGGCCCGCCTCGATGCGCTCGCCGCCGAGTACTGGGACACCTACCTCGAGAGCCATCCGCTGTTCGCGACGACGGTCGGCGATTCGCGCTACGACGACCGGCTGCCGGACCCGACCCCGGAGGGCACCGGGGCGACGCTCGCTCGGTTCGCGGCGCTGCGTCAGCGGGTCGAGGCGCTCGACCCGCTGACGCTCGATGGCGACGACCGAGTCACCCTCTCGGCGCTCGGCGAGTCCCTGGCCGCGGACATCGCAGAGCTGGACACGGGTCTCCTGGACTGGAACGTGGACCCCACCGACGGCGTGCCGGCGGAGTTCCTACTGGTGCCCGACTTCCAACGCCTACGCACCGTCGAGGACGGCCGGCGGATGGTCGCCCGCTGGCGCGAGATGGCCGTCTATGTCGACCGGCACGTGGCGACCCTGCGTCATAGCCTGGGCGAAGGTCGTGTGGCGTGTCGGGTGCCGGCCGACCGGGTCGTGGCGATCCTCACGGAGCTGCTGGGCAAGGGCACCGGGGATTGGCCGCTACTGGCCCCGCTGTCCGCGGTCGGGAAGCTGGAGGGCTGGACGACGGCGGATCGCGAGCGGTTCGCCTCGGCCCTCCGGGCCGCCGTCGACGACGAGATCCTGCCGGCGTTCGCCCGCTTCCACGATGCGCTCGTGGCCGAGATCCTGCCGGCCGCCCGGCCGGCAGAGCGGCCGGGGATGTGCCACGTGCCGGGTGGTTCCGACGGCTACCGTCGGCTGGTCCGCATGCACACGTCACTCGACGTCGATGCCGAGGAGCTGCACCGGGTCGGCCTGGACGAGATCGCCCGGATCGACGCCGAGCTCGCTGAGCTGGCTGCACGGACGATCGGCGCCTCGACCCTCGAGGATGCGCTCGTCCGGCTGCGCACGGACCCTGCCCTCTACTTCGCCACCCGCGACGAGGTCTATGCCAAGGCCGCGGCCAGCCTGGCCCGGGCCACGGAGGCGATCCCTGCCTGGTTTGGGCAGCTCCCGCAGGCCCGGTGCGAGGTCGTGCGGATGGGACCGCACGAGGAACCGCACTCGACCATCGGCTACTACCGCCAGCCGGCGGCCGACGGCTCGCGGCCGGGCCAGTACTTCATCAACACCTCGGAGCCCGGCACCAGGCCGCGCTACGAGGCGGAAGCCCTCGCCTACCACGAGTCGACCCCGGGCCACCACCTGCAGACCGCGATCGGCCAAGAGCGACCGGACCTGCCGGAGTTCCGCCGCCACCTCGGGCCGACCGCCTACTTCGAGGGCTGGGGCCTGTACACGGAGCGCCTGGCGGACGAGATGGGCCTCTACAGCGGCGACCTCGACCGGATCGGGGTCCTGTCCTTCGACGCGTGGCGAGCGGCGCGACTCGTCGTGGACACCGGCCTGCATGCGATGGGCTGGCCTCGAGAGCGGGCCGTCCGGTTCATGCTCGCGCACACGGCCCTGGCACCCAACAACATCGCCAACGAGGTCGACCGGTACATCGTGTTGCCCGGCCAGGCGCTCGGCTACAAGATGGGCCAGCTGGAGATCCTGCGCCTCCGCGGCGAGGCCCAGACGCGGCTCGGCGCGGCGTTCGACATCCGCGGCTTCCACGACACGGTGCTCGGCGGTGGGGCGCTGGCCCTGCCCACCCTGCAGGGCGTGGTCGAGGCGTGGACGTCGAGCCGCCTGCCGGCCGGCTGAG
>DATCGK010000578.1:0-2824 GCA_036508975.1 Candidatus Limnocylindrales bacterium | reverse complement strand
GGGCAGGTCGTCGTGTTCCAGCCGCCGGCGACCTTGACCGAAGGCAAGGAGCCCTTTATCAAGCGCGTGATCGGGGTCGACGGCGACACCGTCGAGGTCCGCGACGGACAGGTGTTCGTGAATGGCGTCGCGCTCGACGAGCCCTACCTGTTCCGCAACGATGCCGGCGTGACCGAACCGACCGTGGCGTCCGGCGACCAGGCCCGCTGGGTCGTGCCCGAGGGCGAGCTATTTGTGATGGGCGACCATCGCCAGGTGTCGGAGGACAGCCGGGTCTTCGGGCCGATCCCCGTCTCGTCGGTGATCGGGCGCGGTGTCGTCCGCTACTGGCCGCTCCCCGACTTCGGGGTCATCGCGACGCCGTCCTACGAGAACCTGCCGGCTCCCTGATCCGCCAGTGGGGAAGCTGCGGACAAGCGCAACGAGCCTCGCCGAGACCACGATCCTCGGCGGGCTGATCGCGGCAGGGACCTGCGGTGCCCCGGCGAACGATTTCTCCTGGGTCACCGAGTCGGCGAACCTGAGGCGATGAGACCTCCGCCGTTGGCGTATGCCGGCAGGAATGCGCCGTGACCACCGACGGCGAAACAACCGGAATCCGTGCTCGCTGGCGGACTGGAGCGCGGCATGCCTTGACAGGCGCCTCCCCTGGTGGGATAGTTGCACGCGCAACCATAAGCGTCCCGAGACCATCACCCGCGTTCCACCACCAGCGAAGGGCCCGCCATGCCGGCCGTCACCGTCGACGACATCACCATCCTCCCGCGCATCCCGGCCCCGGACCCGATGGCCGCGCGCCATCGCCCGGTCCGCACGCTGACCACGGCGCCCCGTGGCTACGAGGGCGAGGGGTTCCCGGTCCGCCGTGCCTTCGCGGGCGTCCTGCTCGAGGACCTGGACCCGTTCATCCACCTCGACCAGATGGGGGAGGTGGAGTACGCACCCGGCGAGGCGAAGGGCACGCCCTGGCACCCGCATCGCGGCTTCGAGACCGTGACCTACATGCTCGATGGTGTCTTCGAGCACGCGGACAGCAACGGCGGCGGCGGGGTCATCACGAACGGCGACACCCAATGGATGACGGCCGGTGCCGGGATCCTCCACATCGAGAAGCCCCCGGAGTGGCTGGTCGCGCAGGGTGGGCTGTTCCACGGCTTCCAGCTCTGGGTGAACCTGCCGCGAGACCAGAAGCTCGCCGCCCCGCGCTACCAGGACATCCGGGCCAAGGAGGTGGCGCTCGCGTCCTCGCCGGACGGCGGCGCGCTCGTCCGGGTGATCGCGGGCGAGGTGGCGGGGCACCGGGGACCGGGATCCACCTATACGCCGATGACGCTGGTCCACGCGACGCTGAGCCCGGGAGCCACCCTGGTGCTGCCGTGGCGGGCGGACTACAACGCGCTGGGCTACGTGCTGGCGGGCCGGGGCACGGTGGGGGCAGAAGCTCGGCCGGCACAGCTTGGGCAGCTGGCGGTGTTCGGGCCCGGGAACTCGCTGACGTTCGCGGCGGACCAGGTCCAGGAGAGCCGGGCGCCAACGTTCGACGTGCTGGTCCTGGGTGGTCGCCCGATCCGGGAGCCGGTCGCGTGGGCGGGTCCGTTCGTGATGAACACGCGCGAGGAGGTCATGCAGGCCTTCGCGGACTACCAGGCCGGGCGCCTGGGGACGATCCCGGCGGTCCACGGCGCACCGACCGCGATCCAGGAGACGGGTTCGCCCGACGCCTGACGGCTATCCTCGCCCCAGCTCCCGAAAGTCCCAGCCTCCGTCCCAAGGCCCGAGCGTGGGCGTCTTCACCGGCTGAGCCCGGACCGGGTGCGCCGCCTGGGCCCCAGCGGCCCGCCCGCCGCGTCCCTGGTCAGCTGTTGAGCGCCTCGCTGCGGAACGACGCGGCGTCCTCCATCCGGCGCCGGAGCGCGCCCAGGAACCTCGCCGCCAGCTCGCCGTCCACCTGGCGGTGGTCGGCCGAGAGCGTGAGCTTCATGATCGACCGGATGGCCATGCCGTCCCCGACGGCGACGACCGTGGGGATCGCGCCCGCGACCGCGAGGATGGCGGCCTCGCCCGGGTTGATGATCGCGCTGAACTCGTCCACGCCGAACATGCCCAGGTTGGAGACCGTGAAGGTGCTGCCGGTCATCTCGTCCAGCGGCAGTGCCCCGTTCCGCGCGCGGACGGCGAGGTCCGCGGCCCGGTCGTGGAGATCGGAGATCGTGAGCCGGTCCGCGTCGCGGATGACCGGAACCACGAGGCCGCCCGGGAGCGAGACCGCGAGGCCCAGGTGGACCCGGCGCCGCGGCCAGACGGAGACGCCGTCGGTCCGCGAGTTGACGTCCGGGAACTCGGCGAGGGTCTGGGCGGTTGCCGCCAAGACGAAGTCCGTGACGGTCAGGCTGGTGCCGGCGGCCTTGAGCTCCGTGCGGAGCGCCAGGAGCCGTGTGACGTCCACCGCGACCGTTACCGTGAAGTGCGGGCTGGTGGTCCAGGAAGCCGTGAGGCGGTCGGCGATGACGCGGCGCATCCGGCTGAGCGGACGCGGCTCCTCCTCACCCTCCATGGGCGCGATCGCCGGGAGCGCGGCGGGCACCGCGGGGAGCACGAGCGACGGCGCGGAGATCGGCGCGGGTGCGACGGCGGGCGCGGGCGCAGCGGCAAGGGCGGCAGGGGCGGCATCGCGCGCGGCGGCGGCCGCCACGACATCCCGCTCCGTGATCCGGCCCCCGGGACCGGACCCGGTGATCGTGCGCGGGTCGAGCCCGGCGTCGGCCGCGGCGCGGCTGGCGCGCGGGCTGATGCGCAGGCGGTCGGTCTCGGCCTGCCCCTGGGG
>DATCGK010000577.1:0-16772 GCA_036508975.1 Candidatus Limnocylindrales bacterium | reverse complement strand
CGCCCACGCCGACCCCCACGCCCACGCCGACCCCCACGCCCACGCCGGCTGCGGTGCTGCCGATCGATGTCGCCCGGTCGATGCCCGATGGCACCACTGTCGTCGTCGAGGGCGTCCTCACCACCGGTCTCGGGTCCCTCGAGAGCGGGCTCACCGGGTTCGTCCAGGACGCCACCGCGGGCATCGCGGTATACCTCGCGGCGCCGCTCGTCCCGCCGCTCCCGGCAGGGACGATCGTGCAGGTGAACGGAACCCTCGGCCAGCGGTACGCGCTCCGGGTCCTGCGCGTGACGGTCCCGGGCGTGACCGTCATGGGCGCGGGCGTGCTCCCGGAGCCCTTGGCCATCGAGACCGGCGGTGCCACGGAGCTCGTGGAAGGCCGGCGCGTCGTGCTGGCCGGGACCGTGGTCGAGGCGCCCAGCGCCATGGCCGACGGGCTCGGGCTGCTCCTGGACGATGGATCCGGGCCGGTCCGCGTGATCGTGGGTCCGGACGCCCTCGGTGGGGCCGACCCCGGCACCGGCGACCACGTGACGGCGGTCGGCCCGCTCGGGCAGCGCGACAGCACCGGCACGGACGTCGCGGGGTACCGGGTCTACGCCACGCTGACTGGGGAGCTCGCGGTCGTCGCCGCACCCACACCGACAGCCGAGCCCAGCTCCACGCCCACACCCGAGCCCACCTTGGCGCCGAGCCCATCCACCGATCCGACGCCCACGCCCGATCCGACGCCCACGCCCGGTCCGTCGGCGACCCCCGCCCCGTCCGTGTCGCCCTCCCGGAGCCCCCTGCCGACGCCGACACCCGTGCCGACGCCGACCCCCAAGCCCACGCCGACCCCTTCGCCAGCCCCGACGGTGATGACCGTCGCGGCGGCCCGTGCGGTTGCACCCGGTCGCCCGGTCCTGGTTCGCGGCGTGGTCGTCGCGGAGGCCGGCCGCCTTGGGACGCCGGCGCTGTTCGCGATCGGTGACGGCACGGGCGGCATCGTGGCCCGCCTCGCCGACGGCCAGGCGGCACCGTCGCGCGGGACGCTGGTCGAGCTCCATGGGACCATTGCGGACCCGTACGGCCAGACCGAGGTCCGCCTCGGGACCGGCGGACTGGCCGCACTCGGTCCCGGGGCGCCACCCGCGGCAACCCCCATCGATGCCGGTGCCGCCGGCGAGGCGACGGAGGGCCGGCTCGTCACGCTCCCGGGTGTCATCACAACATCGGCATCCAAGGCGACGAGCGGCGACATCGCCTTCACGATCACCGGGGCGGACGGCGCCACCCTGCGGGTCATGGCGGATCGGTCCGCCGGGCTGGATGCAGCCGGCTTCCGCAAGGGCACGGCGGTGACCCTGACCGGCGTCGTCGGGCAGCGGGCGACCCGCAAGGGCGCGTTCGACGGCTACCGCCTCTGGCTGCGGGACCGGGCGGATGTCGTGGTGGTGCCGGGAGCGACGGCAGCTCCGTCGAGCAGCCCAGCCGCAAGCCCGACCCCCGCGGCGCCGCCGGTCGTCACGATCGCCGTGGCCCGCGTCCGCGAGGGGCGCCCGGTCACGGTGGAGGGCGTCCTGACGATCGAACCGACGCTTCTCGACGCGAGTGGCCGCCGCCTGGTCATCGAGGACGCGACGGGCGCGATCGAGCTCTACCTCGCCGCACCCGATGCGGCACTCCGGACGGGCCGCCTCGTCCGGGTGACCGGCACGGTCGGCCGGGCCTGGGGTGCGCCCCGCCTCCGCGTCGAGGCGGTGCTGGTGCTCGGATCCCGGACGCCGACGGCCCATGCGCTCTCGGTGGCGCCTGGGGCGGCCACGGAATGGCGCCTGGTCCGCGTCCGCGGCACGATCGAGGACGTGCACCGCTCCGGGGACCGCTGGCAGGCGGAAGTGCGCGTCGGGGCGGTCCGGATCCCGGTCACCGGGCTCGTCGGCAGCGGGATCGAGGCTGCCGCGGTGATCGTGGGCCGGACGGCGACCGTGACCGGGATCGTGAAGCGCCCGTACCCGACCGCGACGGACCGACGATTCTCGATCCTGCCTCGGCGCAGTGCGGATCTCCTGCTCGGACCGGCCGTCGGGGCCGCGGCCTCACCCGGGCCGTCCGGGTCGGCGCGGCCATCGGGCGGCGCAGCCGGTGGCACCTCGGGCGGCTCACCTGGCGGTCCGGGTGGATCCACTTCCCCTGGCCCGGCCGATGTCGACCTCGCCGACCTGTCCGGTCTCGACGGACAGGAGGTGCGCGTGGGCGGCCTCGTGACCGGCGTCGAGGACGGCGGAATCCGCCTCGACGACGGGACCGCGATCGCACGGATCGTGCTGGCGGGCACGGCCGCCGCCCTGCTGCCGATGCTCCGCCCCGGTGACGCCCTCAACGCCACGGGCACCGTCGAGACGGGGGAGGACACGGTCGTCGTCGTGGCGGACCGCGGGGGCGTGGTGCTCCTCGGTGAGCTGGACGCGTTGGACCCGGCCAATCCAGCCGATACCGCCGGGACCGCCTTGACCGCCGGCGCCGCAGGACAGGGTGACCCCGGAGTCGCCGTCACGGGCATGTCGGCCGCCGCGCTGGTCGCCACCGGACAGGATGCACGGCTGGATGCAGTGCCCATCGCAATCGGGACGCTGGCACTTGTGATGGTCATGGGTGGAGTCGTGCTGCTGGTCCGCCGGGGACGTGCCCGACGCCTCCAGCGGGCACGGATCGTCGCCCGCCTGGACGCGATCACGGGTCGCGGGACGCCGCCCACCGCACCCCGGTGGGACCTCCCGGCATGACCGCCGCCGGCCGATCGCGGACCCTGCGTGCGATGAACGGCTTGACGCTCATGGAATCGGGCCCCTATCCTCGCGCACAGCCCACGCCGGATGAGCGTGCAGCATCGAGGGAGCGAGCTCTTGTCGAACGCGGACCCCCGCGTCGCGATCCAGGCCGGCGAGCGGCAGTACCACATCGGGCTGGGCCCGGGCGAGCTTGCCGACTACATCCTCCTCCCTGGCGACCAGGATCGGGTCGATCGCGTTGCCGCGCACTTCGACGAGGTCGAGCTGCGCCACCGCCACCGCGAGTTCGCCACCGCGACGGGCACCTACAAGGGCCTTCGCGTCTCGTGCGTGTCCACGGGCATCGGCACCGACAACGTCGAGATCGTGATCGCCGAGATCCTCGCCCTGGTGGACAAGCCCACGTTCATCAGGATCGGATCCTGCGGCGCGCTGCAGCCCTTCATGGGCCTCGGGGACCTCGTGATCTCGACGGGCTCTGTCCGTCTCGAGACCACGACCGCGTGGTTCGTCCACGAGGGCTACCCGGCCGTCGCGCACTACGAGGCCGTGCTGGCCCTTGTCGAGGCGGCCGAGCGGGGCGGCCACAAGTACCACGTCGGGATCACGGCGACCGCGCCCGGCTTCTACGGTGCGCAGGGACGTCCGATCCCGCAGCTTCCCATCCGTTACCCTGACCTCGCGAAAGAGATGGCCCAGCAGGGCATCCTCAACTTCGAGATGGAGGCGTCGGCCGTCCTCGTCCTTGCAGGCCTGGGTGGATGTCGTGCCGGCGTCGTGTGCGCCGTCTACGCCAACCGCGTGACCGGCGAGTTCGTCGAGGGGGACGCCAAGGATCGGGCGGAGGCCGCCGCGGTGGAGACGGGGCTCGAGAGCCTCCTGATCCTCGCAGAGCTCGACCGCCAGAAGTCGATGGCCGGGGCGGCGCGCTGGCGCCCGTCGCTCTGGGCCCCACAATGAGCGCCAGACCTGGCGACCACGTGGACTCGAGAGGCGTGCTCTCGTGACGCGGATTGCGTGAGGAGGAGCAGACCCCATGGCTGAGGCTTACTGCGTCAAGGACAAGACCAAGGTCGAGGTCCAGAATCCGCAGCAGATCACGATGAAGAACGGCAAGCCGGCGCTCCAGGGCACCTGCCCGAAGTGCGGCGGCAAGGTTTTCCGGATCGGCGGCTGACCTCCCCGGTACGACACCGAGAGATTGAGCCCCCACCGGCCCGTCCGGTGGGGGCTCAATGGTGCCCGGCCGGGGTGCGATCGGCCCCCCGCATCCGGGCCGCCCGTCGGGAGAGGATGCAGGGCCCTTTGGTACCATTCCGGGCGAACACTCCTTCCTGAATCGCCCGAGGTCACACCCTGTCCGCTCTGGTGGCTACCGCCCGCGACCCGGGCACCGGATCTGGTCGAGCGGGCCTGAGCCTCCTCCACCCCCGGTCCTCCGCTTATCGCGCCCGCCGTGGTCCGCAGCCCGGCTTCGGGGCCGCCGCAGCCGTCGCCTCACCGGCGACCGCCGCCGTGTTCCCGACGTCGCCCGGATCGGCCTCTGCCACCGGGTGGTCGAAGGTTCGCTCCACGGTTCCTCATCCCTGCCCGCCGAGCGCGCCGTCGAGTGCGCCCGGCGACACGCACCCTTCTCTCAAGGAGGTCCTCGCATGACCGTTCGCGTCGGTATCAACGGTTTCGGCCGCATCGGCCGCCAGTCCCTCAAGGCGCTCATCGAGCGCGCGCCCGAGATCGAGGTGGTCGCCGTCAACGACCTCGTCGACGTCAGGACCAATGCACTCCTGTTCAAGCACGACTCGACGTACGGCGCCTACCCGGGCGAGGTCAGCCACACCGACGACTCGATCGTCATCGACGGCAGGGCCGTCAAGGTCCTCCAGGTCAAGGACCCGGCGACGCTGCCCTGGGGAGACCTGGGCGTCGACATCGTCCTCGAGTCGACAGGCCTGTTCACGGACGCCGAGAAGGCCGCCGCCCACATCACGGCTGGCGCCAGGAAGGTCATCATCTCCGCCCCCGCCAAGAAGGAGGACATCACCATCGTCCTCGGCGTGAACGAGGGGATGTACGACCCGGCAAGGCACCACATCATCAGCAACGCGTCCTGCACCACGAACTGCCTGGCGCCCGCCGCGAAGGTCGTCCACGACAACTGGATCATCAAGCGCGGCCTGATGAACACCATCCACAGCTACACCAACGACCAGCGCATCCTGGACGTCGCCCACAAGGACCCGCGCCGGGCCCGCGCCGCCGCCCTCAACATCATCCCGACCACCACCGGCGCCGCGAAGGCCCTCGCCCTCGTCATCCCGGACCTCAAGGGCAAGTTCGACGGCTTCAGCCTCCGCGTCCCCACCCCGACGGTGTCGGTCGTGGACTTCACCGCGGAGCTCGAGAAGGACGTCACCCTCGAGGAGCTCAACCAGGCATTCCGCGACGCGGCCGCCGGCCCGCTCAAGGGCATCCTCGGCGCCAGCGACGAGCCGCTCGTCTCCAGCGACTTCCGAGGCGACAGCCGGTCCTCGATCATCGACCTCCCGTCGAACATGGTCCTGGGCGGCAACTTCATCAAGGTCATCGCCTGGTACGACAACGAGTGGGGCTACAGCTGCCGCGTCGCGGACCTCGTGAAG
Source organism: Candidatus Limnocylindrales bacterium (assembly GCA_036508975.1). Taxonomy (GTDB): domain Bacteria; phylum Chloroflexota; class Limnocylindria; order Limnocylindrales; family CSP1-4; genus CAIXZV01. Next base: position 11,359 of record DATCGK010000577.1, on the reverse strand, counting down.
TTCGTCGCCGACCGGCTGGCCTGACCCGGAGCCCCAGGGCCCCCGGAGGAATCGAATATGGACAAGCTCACCATCCGCGACCTCGATGCCGCGGGCAAGCGGGTCTTCGTCCGCGTGGACTTCAACGTCCCGCTCGCGGACGGCAGGGTCACCGATGACTCGCGCATCCGCGCGGCGTTGCCGACGATCAGGTACCTGCAGGCGCAGGGCGCCCGGATCATCCTGGCCAGCCACCTGGGGCGGCCGGACGGCAAGGTCAGCGACAGCCTCCGGCTCCGCCCGGTGGCGGAGCGCCTCGGCCAGCTGATGGGCAAGACGGTCCCGGTGACCGGAGACGCCCTGGGCGTGGGCACGGAGGATGCGGTCAAGCGGCTCCGCAACGGCGAGATCCTGCTCCTGGAGAACCTCCGCTTCCACGTGGAGGAGGAGAAGAACGACCCGAAGTTCGCCGCGGCGCTCGCAGCTTACTGCGATGTCTACGTGAACGACGCGTTCGGGACGGCGCACCGAGCGCACGCCTCGACCGTGGGGATCGCGAAGCTCCGCCCGGCCTACGCCGGTTTCCTCATGGAGAAGGAGCTCGCCAACCTCGGCAAGCTCCTGGACAACCCGGAGCATCCGTTCGCGGCGGTCATCGGCGGGGCCAAGGTCTCCGACAAGATCAAGGTCCTGAAGAACCTGCTCGCCAAGGTCGACATCATGGTGATCGGCGGCGGCATGGCCAACACGTTCCTGCTCGCGCAGGGCAAGGCCATCGGCAAGAGCCTGGCCGAGCCGGATCGCGTGGAGGATGCCCGCGCGATCCTCGCGGCGGCCCAGGAGAAGGGCGTCAAGGTCGTCCTGCCGGTGGACGTGATCGTGGCCAAGGAGGTCACGCGCGGCACCGAGTACAAGACGCTCTCCGCCGAGAAGGTCCCGGCCAGCTGGCACATCGTGGACCTGGGCAAGCAGAGCCTCGCCAACATCGAGGAGGCCCTGGCGGACGTCCGCACGGTCCTCTGGAACGGGCCGCTGGGCGTGTTCGAGATCCCCTCGTTCGCGCACGGCACCAAGGCCATCGCCCGGTTCCTCGCGGACCGCGCGGAGGCGGGCGCTGCGGTGGTGGTCGGTGGCGGCGATTCCGTTGCCGCGATCTCCCAGCAGGGCCTGGCCGACAAGATGACCCACATCAGCACCGGTGGCGGAGCCTCCCTCGAGTTCCTCGAGGGGCGCGAGCTGCCGGGCGTGACGGTCCTGCTGGACCGTGAGCCGGAGGCCGTCAAATGAGCGACACCACCATCGCCTGGGTCGACGCCCGGGAGATCCTCGACTCGCGGGGCAACCCGACGATCGAGGTCGACGTCGTCACCGAGGACGGCTCGCTCGGTCGTGCCGCCGTCCCGTCCGGGGCCTCGACCGGCCTGTACGAGGCCGTGGAGCTCCGCGACGGCGACAGGTCCCGCTATGGTGGAAAGGGCGTCCTGACCGCGGTCTCGAACGTCAACGACCGGATCGGCCCGTCCATCCTCGGCTTCGACGCCGCTGACCAGGCCGACATCGACGACACCCTGATCGAGCTCGATGGCACGCCCAACAAGGGCGAGCTGGGTGCGAACGCGATCCTCGGCGTCTCGCTGGCCTGCGCGCACGCGGCGGCCTCGTCCCACGAGGTCCCGCTCTACCGCTGGCTCGGCGGCGTCGGTGCCCGCATCCTGCCGGTCCCGATGTTCAACATCCTCAACGGCGGCAAGCACGCCCAGGACTCCACCGACTTCCAGGAGTTCATGGTCATGCCCGTCGGGCTGGCGTCCTTCCCGGATGCGCTCCGGGCCGGGGCGGAGGTCTTCGCCGCCCTGCGCACGATCCTCCACGACGAGGGCCACGCCACGGGCCAGGGCGACGAGGGCGGGTTCGCGCCGTCCCTGCCCACCAACCAGGCCGCCATCGAGGTGATCCTCCGGGCGATCGAGAAGGCCGGCTACAAGCCGGGCGAGGAGATCGCCATCGCGCTCGACCCCGCGGCCAGCTCCTTCCTGGTGGAAGGCACGGGCGTCGAGGGCGTGACCGGCCAGTACCGGCTGGACAAGGAAGGACGGACCCTCGACTCCGGCGAGATGGTCGACCTGTGGGCCGACTGGGTCGCCCGCTATCCGATCGTGTCGCTCGAGGACGGCCTGGCCGAGGAGGACTGGGCCGGCTGGAAGGCGCTGAACGCGCGCCTGGGTGACCGGGTCCAGCTCGTCGGCGACGACATCCTGGTGACCAACCCATCCTTCATCCGGCGCGGGATCACCGAGCGGGCCATGAACTCGGTCCTGATCAAGCTCAACCAGATCGGGACGCTGACCGAGACGATCGACGCGATCGAGATCGCCCGGCGCGCGGGCTGGTCCGCGGTGGTGTCCCACCGTTCCGGTGAGACCGAGGACACGACCATCGCCGACTTCGTGGTCGCGATGGGAACCGGGCAGATCAAGACGGGCGCCCCCTCGCGCTCCGAGCGGGTCGCCAAGTACAACCGGCTGCTCCGCATCGCCGGCGAGCTCGGCGACGATGCCCGTTACCTGGGCCGTGCGGCGCTCTCGGGCGCGACGGGGCGCGGGGAGTTCTGAACCTGGGCGTCACGACCCGGCGCGTCCTCCCCGAGGGCGCGCCGTGAGCCGGTTCGTGGATCACGGGGCGGTCACGGCGGCCCCGGTCGGGGTGGCCTTGGTGTTCACGATCGCCGTCTCGTTCCTGCTCATCATCCCGATCGAGCCCGTCTACTGGTACCTCGCCCTCCCGGCGGGGCTCCTGATCGGCTACTACGCGAACGCCCGCTCGCGGCGGGCGGGCGGTCCCTGGAGCCGGATCATCGCCAACGCCCTGTTTGCGGGGCTGGTGACCGGGATCACGTACGCGATCCTGCTGCTTGCCGTGAAGGCCCTGTTCTTCACCGCGGACGGCGGCTTCCGTGATGCGTCCGCCGGCGGCCCGCTCACCTGCACGACCGGCGCCGACTGCGTCTACAGGCGGTACCTGGCCGCGGGCCAGGGACCGGTCTTCGAGGCCAACGGCATCGCGGACGTGGCGACGTTCACCACCTTCTACTGGAGCCAGCAGCTGAGCAACGCCGGGATGACCATCCTCCTGTCCGTCGGAGGCGCGCTGGCCGGCGGCGTGATGTTCGGTCTCGCCAACCGGCGCAAGCCGGAGGAGAGCGCGGAGGTGGCGGCCGGGGCGTGACCGGCCGCGGCGTCCACAAGCGCGGCGTCCACAAGCGCGGCGTGACCGTCCGCGGAGGGTGTCCGTCGTTCCGGCTCCAGTGCGGTTCAGCGCGATGGTGCGGCGCGATGGTGCGGCGCGATGGTGTCATCCACCAGCGTGACTGATGGTAGTCCGGGTTTCAGCGACCAGGTTCTGACACCCGAGCGGGGCCGCACCAGCCTGGGTGGTACCTGACGCGACCAGGCGCGGAACTGTGGTCTACCACCAGCCTGGCTGGTAGGTGTGCAGGGTCCGGGCGACGCCGCCCGCCGAGCCGATAGCCCACGGAATCGAAAACGCCCCGGTCGGTGACCGAGGCGTTCGAGGTTGCGAGTGAGCGAGGACTACTCGGGCTTCTTGGCCTTGGTGGTCTTCGGGGCAGCCTTGGCCGGGGCCTTGGCGGCGGTCGTCTTGGCCGGGGCCTTGGCGGCGGTCGTCTTGGCGGCAGTCTTGGGAGCTGCAGCCTTGGCCGGGGCCTTGGCGGCGGTCGTCTTCGCGGCTGCAGCCTTGGCCGGGGCCTTGGCGGCGGTCGTCTTGGCGGCAGCCTTGGGAGCTGCAGCCTTGGAAGCTGCAGCCTTGGCCGGAGCCTTCGCCGCTGTCGCCTTTGCAGCCGTCTTCGGTGTTGCCTTGGTTGCGCCGGCCTTGGTGGCCTTCGCGACCGGGGCGGCTGCCGGAGCGGCGACCGGGGCCGCGGCGGCCTCGGAACGCGTGCTCCGCGAGAGGGCGGCGCGCGCCTTACCGGCGGCGGTCTGGGCGCCCTTGGCCTTGACGGCCTTGCCGGCCGCGATGCGGGCCTTGGCGGCCTTGACGGCGGCGGCCTTGCCGGTGGTCTTGGCGACGTGGCTCGCACTCACGACGGTTGCGCCACCGAGGGCGGCATTGATCTTCTTCGTGAGACGGGACTTGCGGCGAGCCGCGGCGTTCGCGTGGATGGCGCCGGACTTCGCTGCGCGGTCCAGGGCCGAGATCGCCTCGGCCAGCGTGGCGGCGACGTCGACGCCCTCGGGCTGGGCGGTGGCGACCATGACGGCCTTGGCAACGAGCGTCTTTGCCGCAGACCGGCGGGGCTGCAGGATCGCGTGCCGGCGCTCAGCCTGGCGGACGCGCTTCAGCCCGGACGGGTTGCGAGCGCCCTGCCATTTCCGGGGCGTTCTAGCCAAGGTGGCTGATCTCCATTCCGTGAATGCGTGTTCTCAAGAGGCGCGCAAGGGCGTAGCTCGCCCGAGGCGCGAGGGCGAATGGTAGCAGAGGCCGCCGCAACCGGCCAGCGCCCTCTCCGGCCAGCGCCCTCTCCGGCCAGCGCCGTCTCCCGGCTGTTCCCCGGCCGGACCGCCAGGTTCGGCGGCTCCCCGGCCGGACCGCGGGCTTCGGCTGTTCCCCGGCCGGACCACCGACCCGCCTCAGCCTCCGCGCAGCCGCCGGGCGCGGTAGCGCTCGATCAGCGTAGCCGTCGAGGCGTCGTGGTGGTTCGCTACCTCGGCCGTGTCCGCAGTCAGCTCCGCGGCGATCCTCGTCGCGAGGACCTTGCCCAACTCCACGCCCCACTGGTCGAACGAGTCGATGCCCCAGATCACGCCTTGGACGAACACCTTGTGCTCGTACAGGGCCACCAGGGCCCCGAGCGTCCGCGGTGTCAGGCGGTCCGCGAGGATCACGGACGTCGGACGGTTGCCCTCGAATACCCTTGCCTCCACCTGGTGGGCGGGCACGCCATCGGCCACGACCTCGTCGCGCGTCTTGCCGAACGCCATCGCCTCGGCCTGGGCGAACAGGTTCGCCATGAGCAGGTCGTGGTGGTCGCCGATCTCCGTGGTGGGGTTGACGAACCCGATGAGGTCAGCCGGCACGATCCGCGTCCCCTGGTGCAGCAGCTGGTAGTAGGCGTGCTGGCCGTTGGTGCCGGCAGTGCCCCACTCGATGGCGCCGGTGTCGCAGGTGACGCGGGTGCCGTCAGTGCGGACCGACTTGCCGTTGGACTCCATGTCGAGCTGCTGGAGGTAGGCCGGGAAGCGGCTGAGCTCCTGGCTGTAGGGCAGGACGGCATGGGTCTCGAACCCGAAGAAGTTCCCGTACCAGGTGCCCAGGAGGCCCAGCAGCACCGGCAGGTTCTCGCCCAGGGGGGCCTCGCGGAAGTGCCGGTCCATGGCGTGGAAGCCTGCCAGCAGCTCCCGGAAGTCGTCGGGGCCGATGGCGACCATCAGGGACAGGCCGATGGCCGAATCCATCGAGTACCGGCCGCCCACCCAGTCCCAGAAGCCGAACATGTTGGCGGTGTCGATGCCGAACTCGCGGACCTTCTCGGCGTTCGTGCTGACCGCGACGAAGTGCCGCGCGACGGCCGCCGGATTGCCGCCCAGCCCAGCCAGGAGCCAGTCCCGCGCCGTCCGGGCGTTGGTGAGTGTCTCGAGCGTGGTGAACGTCTTGCTGGCGACGATGAACAGCGTCTCCGCGGGGTCGAGGTCGATGACCGCCTCGCGAATGTCCGCGCCGTCGATGTTGGAGACGAACCGGAAGCGCATCGAGCGGGCCGCGTAGTGCCCAAGCGCCTCGGTTGCCATGGCGGGGCCCAGGTCGGAGCCGCCGATGCCGATGTTCACGACGTTCCGGATCCGCCCGCCGGTGAACCCTTCCCACTCCCCGCTGCGGACCCGCAGGGCGAACGCGGCCATACGCTCGAGGACCTCGTGGACGCCGGGGACCACGTCGTGGCCGTCCACCTCGATCACGGCATCGGCGGGGGCCCGCAGGGCCGTATGGAGGACGGCCCGGTCCTCGGTCACGTTGATCCGCTCCCCGGCGAACATGGCGTCCCGGCGCGCCTCCACGCGCGCCGCACGCGCGAGCGCCAACAGCAGTGAGACCGTCTCGTCGGTGATCCGGTGTTTCGAGTAGTCGAGGTAGAGGCCTGCGCCCTCGGCCGTGAAGCGGTCGGCCCGGCCCGGATCCTCGGCAAAGAGATCCCGCAGGCGGCGGTCCCGGAGGGTGGCGTGGTGGGCGACGAGCGCCCGCCACTCGGGGGTCTGGTCGATGGGGGTGGTGGCGGCGGTGCTCATGATCCCGCAGCGTACCCCGCGGGTGAGCCGGGCGCCGGAGGCTCATCTCGTGGCCGCGGGCGCTCACCCCCCGACCCGGACGCTCACCCCCCGACCCGGACGCCAACCCGGACGCCAACCCGTGTCCGAGCGCAGGCGCCCGCCCACGGGGCGCATGCGGGGGTGGTTCCAAGCAAACGGAACGATTCTCCTGGTACCGGGCGCTCAGATCGCCGCAGGTTGCTCGGCTTGGCTGGGATGACCCGAGCGCGCTGGGATGACCCGAGGGCCAGTCCGCCGGCCCGCCAGTCTGCCGATCCGCCGATTTGCCGCGATCATTCCGCATGGCTGGAACGATCTCAACGTACGCCGCGTAGCACGACGACCGCCGGCGCCTCGTCAGCGTCGGCGGCGAAGCCCGTGGTCAGTCGTGCGGCAGCAGCACCCAGCCCGCGTCGCTCAGCCCGTGCAGCTCGCCAAGGGCGATGTCGAACCAGGCCCCGTGGACCGCCAGGGACCCGGCCCTCTCGCGGGATCGGATCCAGGGGAACGTTCGGAGGTTGACGATCGACTGCTCGATCGAGCGGAACTCCAGCGCGCGATGGCTCCTCGCGGGATCGGCCCAGTCGGACGGCTCCAGCTCGTCTGCCAGGTCCCGCAGCGGGGCGACCCAGGTGCCGATGAAGTCCGTCGTCGAGAGTGGTGCGGCATCGTCGAACGCGGCCGCCACGCCACCGCAGCGCCCGTGGCCCATGACCACGATCGTCCGGACACCAAGCCTGAGGACCGTGAACTCGAGGGCGGCGCTCGCGGCATGGCTCCGATCATCAGGCGCGTAGACGGGCACGAGCGCGGCGACATTACGGACGATGAACAGCTCGCCTGGGCTGGCGTCGAACACCGTCTCGGGCCCGGACCGCGAGTCCGAGCAGGCGACGACCATGGTGCGCGGCCGCTGACCCTCGTCGGCCAGGCGCCGGTATCGCTCGCGTTCCGCCGGGTAGCGTGTGGCGCGGAACCGGCGGTAGCCGGCGAGCAGATCGGCGGGGAGGGCGTCGTCCGGACCGGGCATACCCGGATCGTATCGCGCGAACCGCGCCGTGCTCACCCGCTACACTCCCGCGTCGTGACCATCCCCCAGTCCCGCCTGCGGAACTTCTCGATCATCGCCCACATCGATCACGGCAAGTCCACGCTCGCAGACCGCCTGCTGGAGCTGACCCACACGATCGAAGGCCGGCAGATGATGAGCCAGGTCCTCGACTCGATGGACCTGGAACGCGAGAAGGGCATCACGATCAAGGCCCGTGCGGTCCGCCTGGAGTACCTGGCGGACGACGGCCTGATCTACGGCCTCAACCTGATCGACACGCCCGGTCACGTCGATTTCTCCTACGAGGTCAGCCGCAGCCTCCAGGCCTGTGAGGGCGCGATCCTGGTCGTCGACGCCGCGCAGGGCATCGAGGCGCAGACGCTGGCCAACGTCCACCTCGCCATGCGCCAGGGCCTCACGATCATCCCGGTCCTCAACAAGATCGACCTGCCGTCCGCCCAGCCCGACGTGGTGATGGACGAGCTGGAGAACGTCCTCGCGATCCCGCGCGAGGAGGTCATCCTGGCGTCGGCGAAGGAGGGGACCGGCGTCCCCGAGATCCTGGAGGCGATCGTCGCCCGGATCCCGCCGCCGAAGGGTGATCCGAGGGATCCTCTACGCGCGCTCGTGTTCGACAGTCACTACGACCCCTACAAGGGCGTCATCTGTTACGTGAGACTCGCCTCGGGCACCCTCCACGACCACGACGTCATCCGCCTCATGGCCAGCGGTGCCGAGGCGGAGCTGCTGGAACTCGGCTTCTTCCGTCCGCAGCAGGTCCCGATCGACGTCCTCACGGCGGGCGAGGTGGGCTACATCGCCACCGGCCTCAAGAACGTGCGCGAGGCCCAGGTCGGCGACACCGTAACGACCGTGGCGAAGCCTGCGACAGAGGCGCTCCCCGGCTACCAGGAGGCGAAGAGCCTCGTCTTCGCAGGGCTCTACCCGCTCTCGGGCCCGGACTACCCGCTCCTCCGCGACGCGCTCGAGAAGCTGCACCTCAACGACGCCTCGGTGACGTACGAGCCGGAGAGCTCCGTGGCGCTGGGCTTCGGGTTCCGCTGCGGCTTCCTGGGCCTGCTCCACATGGAGATCGTCCAGGAGCGCCTCGAGCGCGAGTTCAACCTGGACCTGATCGCCAGCGCGCCGTCCGTGGAGTACCGCGTCCAGCTGACGATGGGTCGAGGCTGGGTGACCGTGGACAATCCGGCCAGGTTCCCGGACGTGGGCGAGATCGAGTCGATCGAGGAGCCGTGGGTGAACCTCGGCGTCGTGACACCGGACCGGTACATCGGCTCGATGATGGAGCTCACGACGAACCGGCGCGGGACGTTCGCCAACCTCGAGTACCTGGATCCGCAGCGGGTCCACATGCACTTCGAGCTGCCGCTGGCGGAGCTGATCGTGGACTACTACGACCAGCTGAAGAGCCGGACCCAGGGCTATGCCTCCATGGACTACGAGGAGTCCGGCTACCGCGCGGCGAACCTCGTCAAGCTTGACGTGCTGGTTGCCGGCGAGCCGGTCGATGCGCTGAGTCTCATCGTCCACCGGGACCGGGCTCAGGCCACGGGCCGCCAGCTGGCGGCGAAGCTCAAGGAGCTGATCCCGCGGCAGATGTTCGAGGTTCCGGTCCAGGCGGCGATCGGCAGCCACGTCGTGGCCCGTGAGACCATCCGAGCGATGCGCAAGAACGTCCTCGCGAAATGCTACGGTGGCGACATCACACGCAAGAAGAAGCTGCTCGAGAAGCAGAAAGAGGGCAAGCAGCGGATGAAGCGCGTGGGGTCCGTGGAGATCCCGCAGGAGGCGTTCCTGGCGATCCTGCGCATGGACGAGGGCTGATGCGCCCCGTCCCCGCCGGCTGACGCGCGCCCCATGCCGGACCTCAGCCTCCCCGACCTCTCGGCCGTCCCCGACCCGCTGCGCATCCTGATCGCCCTCGGGCTGACCGGCCTGCTGGTGATCCTCCGCTTCGACGCCGAGCGCTTCAGCGCCGCCGAGTACGACGACGTCGACCGCTGGGGCCGCCCGCCGTCCCTGTTCCGCCGACTCGCCTGGTACACGATCGGTCTCGGCCTCATCCTGCTGGTGTTCACGGCCCACCCGTCGGCCGCACGGGACCTGTTCCAGGGCCTCGGGGAGCGCCTGGGCGCCGTGATCCTCGGGCTCGCCTACGGCGCCATCGGCACGACGATCGCGGTCGGGATCGCGTTGTACCGGTACCGGCGGGTGCGGTTCCCGCCGGCCCGGGCCTACCCCGGTGCCGTGCTCAACGCGCTGGCCACCGCCTTCGTGGACGAGGCGGTGTTCCGTGGCATGGTGTTCGGCTTCCTGCTCCTCGCGGGCATGGATCCGAACCTCGCGAACCTGTCCCAGGCGCTGCTCTACGCGCTGGCGACGCGGCTCGGCGCACCCGGCCGGCCCTGGTACATGCTGGTAACGGCGCTCGTCATCGGCCTCGCCGGCGGGTGGCTCACCGGGATCACCGGCGGGATCGGGGCGGCGTTCCTCGGCCACGCGATCACGCGGGTCGCGATCTTCACGACCACCGGGCACGCCGGGCTGCCGCAGGCGAAGGGGACCGAGGCCGAGGAGGTCGAGAAGCGACAGCGGACGCCCGACGGTTGGCGCGTGCTGGGGTCCCGCGAGCCGACGCGGGACCGCTGAGCACGGGTCTCACCGCCGTTTCCGAGCCCGTCGCACCGGTGCCCGTTCCCGGTCCGCCCGTTGCGCTCTACGTCCACGTCCCGTTCTGTGTCTCCCTCTGCCCGTACTGCGACTTCGTCGTGTACGCGGGGGCGGCCGCACGTGGCCCCGCCGCGCGGGTCGATGTGTACGTTGAGGCGCTGCGGACGGAGATCGGGCTGCGGGCCGACGCCTTGGACGCCCGGTTCGGCGCGCCGGGGGCGGCGGGAGGGGCGAGCGGGCCGTCCTCGCCCGCAGCGCCGGGCTCACCCGGACGGGCGCCCCTCGAGACCGTGTACCTGGGCGGCGGGACGCCCACCCTGCTGCCGTCCGAGGCGCTGGCGGGCCTGCTGGACCTGGTCCGCCGGCGGTTCGGGATCGCGGACGGTGCCGAGGTGACGATCGAGGCCAACCCCGGGCCCGGTGAGAGAGGCGATGCCCGCGCGCTGGCGGCGGCCGGGTTCAACCGGCTCTCGCTCGGGGCGCAGGCGATGGACGATGCCTTGCTGCGGCGGCTGGGACGACGGCATCGGCCGGGTGACGTGGCCGCGGCGGTGAACGAGGCACGGGCCGCCGCGTTCCGCTCCGTCTCGCTGGACCTGCTGTACGACGTGCCCGGGCAATCGGTCGGCGCCTGGTCGGCGACGCTGGACGCCGCGCTGGCGCTGGCGCCCGACCATGTCTCCGCCTACGCCCTGACGCTGGACGATCCGGACGAGGAAGGGCTGACCGGTCCGCTCGGCGACCACCTGCCGACGCGTCCGGGCGCACGCCGCTGGCGGGAGGCCGCGAGCCGCGAGCAGTCCGATGACCGCGCGGCCGATCAGTACCAGCTTGCGCTGGACCGGCTGGGCACGGCCGGCTACCGCGGTTACGAGATCTCCAACTGGGGCCTGGCCGGGCACGAGAGCCGGCACAACCTCGTCTACTGGCAGCGGCGGCCATACGAGGCCGTGGGTCCGGGGGCGCACGCGTTCGACGGGGTCACGCGACGCTGGAACGCCGCGCGGCTCGACGGGTACCTCGCGGCCCTTGCGCCGGCGGGAGGATCCAGGCCCTCGCCGCCGCCCGGCGGCTCCGAGCCGGTCACGGGGGCCGATGCCGCGGCCGAGACGGTCATCCTGTCGCTGCGGCTGGATATGGGGCTGGCCCTCGAGGCGGCCGAGACGGGACCGCTGGGGCCGCACATCGCCTGGGCGATGGGGATGGGGCTGCTGGAGCGCTTCGACGGGGATGGCGAGCGGGTGCGCCTCACCACACGAGGCCGCCTCCTCTCGAACGAGCTGTTCGCCCGGCTTGTCTAGGTCCTCGCGATGGGCGC
>DATCGK010000576.1:0-7608 GCA_036508975.1 Candidatus Limnocylindrales bacterium | reverse complement strand
TCCAAGTGGACATGAGCGAGTACATGGAGAAGCACGCGGTGAGCCGGCTCGTGGGTTCGCCTCCGGGCTACGTGGGCTACGATGAGGGCGGCCAGCTGACCGAGGCCGTGCGCCGGCGCCCCTACTCCGTGGTGCTGCTGGACGAGATCGAGAAGGCCCACCCGGACGTGTTCAATGTGCTGCTCCAGGTCCTGGAGGACGGCCGGCTGACCGATTCGCAGGGGCGCACGGTGGACTTCCGCAACACCGTCGTGATCATGACCAGCAACGTGGGCAGCGCCCAGATCGGGTCCGTGACGGCCCGGCCGGGCGAGAGCGCCTACGAGTCGATGAAGCGCCAGGTCACCGACGCCCTGCGGGCGCAGTTCCGGCCGGAGTTCCTCAATCGCGTCGACGAGATCATCGTCTTCCACGCCCTGACGGACGCGGAGCTGGGCGCGATCGCCGAGCTGCGCCTGGCGGAGCTCCAGCGTCGGATCGCGGCCAGCGACCTCACGCTGGAGGTGACGCCGGCGGCGAAGGCGCTGATCGTGCGCGAGGGCACCGATCCGGCATACGGGGCGCGGCCGCTCAAGCGGACGATCCAGAGGCTGGTCGAGAACCCCTTCGCGCGTGCGCTCCTCGCCGGGACGTTCCGGCCCGGGGACACGGTCATCGCGGACGCGGACCCGGTGTCCGGCACGCTGGTGTTCTCGACCGAGTCCAGCACGGTCGTGGCCGAGGCCGGCGACCGGCGCGACGCCCGCACCCCGGCCGACGGAGGCGCGGTGGACGAGGACGCCGCTGACGACCGGCGCTCCGCGTTCGACCTCCCGTCCCTCGACGAGGCCAAGGGTCCGAACCGCGGCGGCCTGGTCAACTAGGCCGGACCGGCAGAGCACGCGGGACCGGCGGCGATGCGCTTCGACGAGGTCCTGCGCCGCCTCGAGCCGCTCCCCGAGGTCCTGCCAGAGGGCCCCGAGGCGCTGTTGCCGGTCTTCGCCGAGACAGGCGCGCCGCGGTCCCGGCCGGCGTGGGGTTCCGCGGACGGCTCGGCGCGTCCCGCCGCGGTCCTTGTCCTGGTCTTCCCGGACGAGACGGGCGAGGCGCGCCTGGTCCTCATCGAGCGCGTCGACCGGGGTGGGCACCACTCGGGCGAAGTCTCGTTCCCCGGTGGCCGTGCGGAACCGGGTGATGCGGACGTCGTGGCCACCGCCCTGCGGGAGGCGGCCGAGGAGGTGGGCCTGGACGCCGTCGCCGCGGGCGTCCGGGTGCTGGGAACGCTGACGACGCAGTGGGTCCCGGTCAGCAACTACACCGTGACGCCGGTCGTGGCGGTGGCGGCGCGACGCCCGGCGCTGACACCCCAGCCCAGCGAGGTGGCGGCGATCCTGGAGGCGCCCGTCAGCGCGTTCCTGCCGGGCGGGGATCTGGTCTGGGTGGAGCGCGAGGTCCGCGGCTGGCGGATCCGGTACGCCGCCTACCCGATCGAGGGGCTGGCCGTGTGGGGGATGACCGCGCGGGTGCTGGGCGGCCTCGGGGCGTGGCTCGGCCGAGTGGACCGCTGAGCGATCAGGGAAACGGCTCGCCGGCTTCGAGGCCGCGGTCTGCGCCGAGCCATGCCCCGGTCACGTAGTCGAGGTACACGGTCGCAGCGAACCTGCCATCGCTCGAGACGAATGCGATCGCCCACACCCACGTGGTGCCTCCGTGCCCGGGGCCGACGGTGCTCTGGCCGACGACGTCGCGCTGACCGGCGCGGGCCGCCAGGAGCAACAGATCGGTCCGCGTGACCAGGTTCTGCGCCTTCGGCATCGCCAGGGCGATCGCCTGACCCATCGTGATGCCGCTCGGCGGCTGGGTCGCCAGGAGGAACACCGGCGCGACCTGTGGTGCGCCCCAGACCACGACGGCGTCGAAGACGGGGATCGACGCGCAGTCGGACGAAGCGCACATGGCGTCGTGGACGTGGATGCGCAGCAGCACCGGCTGCGCCTCGACAAACGTGTGGCTCATGATGAGCGGGCCGGTCAGCCCTGCGACTACCTCGTGCACTCGGAGCCGCTCACCGCCGGAGGCGGACTCGTTCAAGACGAAGCCGGAGCAGGGGTAGAACACCCGGTCGGGGCCGGGGCTGGCCGGTTCGCTGCATGCCCGTGACTCCTCGCTCGTGAACCACTGCTCGGTGGTCACGTACCAGCCGCTCACATAGAACGGGGCGTCGTCGACGGTCGTCGCAATCTTGGCATCCAGTGCCGGGCCCACCGGGTAGATCGGTTCGCCATCGACGGCTGGCGGGAACGAGTCGTACGGGCCGAGGACGGGGATCACCACGCCCGGGCGCGCGCTCGGGGCGGGTGACCAGGTCGGCCCGGACGTGCCGGCCGGGGCGCTCGACGGCGTCCCGGTGCGCGGGCTCGGCTGCCCCAGGAGCGAGGCGACCGCAACCACCGTGACCGCGGCGATCCCGAGCACCGTGAGCGCCATGGCCGGGTGCGCGTGCCGCCGCGGGCGGGTGGCTCGCAGCAGGTCCGTCGTCGCCAGCCCGCGTTCGGCGTCGGCGACTCCGCGCTCGAAGGATGCCCGCAGCCGCGCCTCGAGCTCCTCGTCCGTCGGCGGGTTCGGGTTCCGGGGTGTCATCGACGGCGTCATGCCAGCACCTCCCGCAGCCGGGCCAGGCCCAGGCGGAGCAGCGTCTTCACGGTGTTCTGGGAGACCCCCATGGCCTCGGCGGTCTGCGCCACGGGCAGCGCGGCGAGGTGGTGGAGCACGACCGCGGTCCGCATCCGCGGCGGCAGTTTCGCGACCGCCTGCCGGACGGCGAGGTCGTCGGTCGACGGACCGTCAACGGCCACCTCGGTCACACCACGCCCCTCCAGCGACACGAGCAACCGGAGACGGCGCCGAAGCCGGAACGCCTCGCGCGTCTCGATGGCGAGCAGCCAGGCCCGGAGGCTGCCGGGGTCCCGGAGCTGCGAGCGTCGACGGACCGCGATCTCCAGGGTCGCCTGGACGAGGTCGGCGGCATCCGCCTCCGAGCGCACCAGGTACCGGGCGGCGGCCAGCAGCGTCGGCGCGAGCGCCACGAGCTCCCGGTCGCCAACCGTCACGACCTCGTCGGTCACCACGCGGAGATGCTCCCCCTCCAGGCTCGTCGCGAGTATGGCTGTTCCGGACCTCATGCCCCTCTAGAGGCGGCGAACGGGCGGAACGGGTGAACGCTCACTGGAGAAGCACCCGCCAGGGGCCACGTCCGCGTCGGCGGCCCCGATCACAGCGGCTCGCCCTCGTCGTCCGGGTCGGGCGCGTGCCGGACCGGCCGAGCCGGGAGCGGCGCCAGCGAGCCCTCGCCCTTCGTGACTCGCCGCGCGGGCGTCCCTGACCCGGGCGTCTTCGGCATCCCCGCCCCGTCGATCACGTCGGGCAACGCCCGTGGCGGCTCGGCGAACTCCACCACGATCGCGCGCATCGGCGCCCCGTCGGTCCACGCAGCGTGCAGCACGTCCGGCGGCCAGACCACGGCCTCGCCGGCCTCGACGCGACATCGCTCGTCGCCCACGCCCACCCAGCCGCCGCCCTCGATCACGACCAGGTACGTCCAGTTGAGGTTGGCGTGCGGCGCGATCCGGGCATGCCGGTCAAAGGCGAGCTCCGAGATGACACCGGACGCCTCGCTGCGGATGACCTGCCCCTCGATGCCCCTCGTCCCGGGCGGCCCGTCCGGCCGCCGGTGCCCAACCCCGAACCGCCTGACCTCGATCGGCACGGGGCTGCGTCCGTCAGCGGCGCCGGCGGCGGCGGCGCGACGACTTCGTGCGGATGGTGCTCTCGGGGTGCGAGAAACGCTCGCGCGAGAAGTAGCGCTGCTTGGCCAGCTGGCGCTCGTAGGCCCGGAAGTACGGCGGGAACCGGAAGAACCGGATCCAGGCGAGCGTCCCCATGCCGATCACGATCGTCGCCAGCACGATGATCATGTCGAACCGGAAGATCCAGTACACGATCACAAGGCTGTACACGATCACGCCGGTCCACAGCGTCCACTCGTACATCTGCAGGTACACGGTGTGGCGGTGCAGCTGGCGTGTGCGGACGTTGTAGAAGATCACGGTCGCGATCAGCAGGACGATGGACGCCACCAGGATCTGGTTGTACAGATCGGGGAAGCTGCGGCTGCTGAAGGACTCGAACAGGTATTCCCAGGGCCAGAGCGTCACGTAGGTTCGTCTCCACACGGCCGGGGTGTCCGGCCCCGCTGATGGGCCGTCCGAGTATGCCACGGTGCCGCGCTATACTCGCCCCCAGGATCGCGTCTGCCCGGAACGGCCATGGACATGTCCCGTCCCGACCGGCCGCTGGGCGCCGGAGGTACGAGCCCGAGGAGGACCCGCCCAGGTGCGTGCGCTGCTCTCGGTTGCCAGGCGCGAAGGGATCTCGGCATTCGCGCGAGAGCTGCAGACCCTCGGCGTGGAGCTGTTCGCCACGGACGGGACCCGCGAGCATCTCGCGGCGGACGGCATCGAGGTGGTCTCGATCAGCGAGCTCACCGCGGTTCCCCCGCTCGTCGGCGGGCAGGTCCGGACCTTCCATCCCACCATCTACGCCGGCATCCTCGCGCGCCGGGACAACCCGGACCAGCTGAAGCAGCTCGCCGAGCACGGCATCGGCCTGATCGACCTCGTCGTCGTCAACGTCAAGTCGTTCGCACCGGAGGTCGGCCGCCGCCGCATCGGAATTGACGAGGCGATCGAGATGATCGACGTCGCCGGCGCGGCCCTCCTCGGCGCCGCCGCCCGCAACGCCGCCGGGGTCATCGCCATCTGCAGGCCGGAGCACTACCCCACCGTGCTCGAGGAGCTGCAGTCCCTGGGCCAGGTCTCCGCCGACACCCGCTACCGGCTGGCCGCCGACGCGTTCAGCACCGTCGCCGCGTACTACGCGGAGATCGCGGCGTACCTCAACCAGATCTCCAACAACGTCCACCCGCAGCGCCTGGCGCTCGTGCTGGAGAAGGTCGCGGACCTGCCCTACGGCGAGAACCCGCACCAGCGCGCCGCCTTCTACCGCGAGACCACGCACCGGTCCCGGTCGCTCGCAGACGCCACGCAGCTCGGTGGCTCCCCGCCCACGTTCAACAACCTGCTCAACCTGGACGCCGCGTACCGGATCGCGACGGACTACACCGCGCCCACCGTCGTCATCACGAAGCACACGGACCCCGTGGGCATCGCGTCGGCGGAGGAGTTGGTCGAGGCGTACCGGCGGGCACTGGACACGGACGCGGTGTCGTCGTTCGGCGGCATCGTCGGCGTGAACCGGGAGCTGGACGGCGCGACGGCACGCGAGATCGCCGCCAACTCGTACGAGGCGGTGATCGCCCCCGGGTTCTCCGAGGCGGCCCTCGGGATCCTGCGCGGCAAGGCGGGCCTGGAGCTCCTCGCCGTGCCGCCCGCCCCGGCCGAGGGCATGCGGGACTACGGCATCGCGAACCTGGACTTCAAACGCGTGGGCGGCGGGCTGCTCGTCGAGGCGCTCGACACGCTGGACATCGACCGCAGCCAGCTGCAGGTGGTCACCCACCGGCACCCGACGCTCGGCGAGCTCACCGACCTGCTGTTCGCGTGGCGGGCTGTCCGGCACGTCCGCTCGAACGCCATCGTCCTTGCGCGCAACGGCGCCACCGTCGGCATCGGCGCGGCGCAGGCCAGCCGCAGCGTCTCGGTCGACATCGCCCTCCGGGAGGCCGGGGTGCGGGCGAAGCTCTCCGTCATGGCCTCCGACGCCTACTTCCCGTTCCCGGGCGGGATCCAGATCGCCGCCAACGCCGGCGTGACCGCGATCATCCAGCCCGGCGGGTCGATCCGGGACGAGATGGCGATCGAGGTCGCCGACCGGCATCACCTCGCGATGGTCTTCACCGGGCGCCGCCACTTCCGCCACTGACCCATTCCGCCACTGACCCAGCGCGGGTTCCTGCCCGGGGGACGCGCCACTGACCCACCCGCGGGTTCCTGCCCGGGGGACGCGCCACCACAGCCGCCTCGACAAGCCGGAGGATTCGCGATGGAACAGCTCCTGGCCCTGGAGATGGTCCGGGTCACCGAGGCCGCCGCGATCGCATCCGCCCGCTTCATGGGCCGCGGCATGCGTGACGAGGCGGACCAGGCCGCCACCGAGGCGATGCGCCGGACGATGGACGAGGCCGACATCGCGGGCACCATCGTCATCGGCGAGGGAGAGCGCGACCAGGCCCCGATGCTGTACATCGGCGAGAAGGTCGGCCGGCACGACGGGGCCGCGGAGGCGGTGGATATCGCGGTGGACCCGCTCGAGGGCACGAACCTGGTCGCGACGGGCCAGGATGGCGCGATCACCGTGCTGGCCGCGTCCGAGAAGGGCGGCCTGACACACGCGCCCGACACCTACCTCGACAAGCTGGCCGTGGGGCCGGTGGCGGCCGGCTGCGTGGACATCACGTTGCCACCCGCGGAGAACTGCCACCGGATCGCGGAGGCGCTTCGCCGCAAGGTCTCGGACATCACGGTGATCATCCTTGACCGGCCGCGCCACGCGGACCTGATCGCCGAGGTGCGGGGGACGGGCGCCCGGATCAAGCTGATCTCGGATGGCGACGTGTCGGCCGCCATCAGCTGCGCGGTCCAGGGCACGGGCGTCCACGCGGTGATGGGCATCGGCGGGGCTCCCGAGGGCGTGATCACGGCTGCCGCGCTCCGCTGCCTGGGC
Source organism: Candidatus Limnocylindrales bacterium (assembly GCA_036508975.1). Classification (GTDB taxonomy): domain Bacteria; phylum Chloroflexota; class Limnocylindria; order Limnocylindrales; family CSP1-4; genus CAIXZV01. The sequence continues at coordinate 888 of DATCGK010000576.1, read as the reverse complement.
GGGGAGCTGCAGGCACGGTTCCGGTTCCGCAACGACGAGGAGCGCGAGCGCGCGATCGGGATGCTCGGCCACGCGGACGAGGACAAGGTCTTCCGGACGGAGGACCTGGCCTCCGGCGACCACCTCGTGTTCTCGGCGACCGGCGTCACGCCGGGCGAGCTGCTCCAGGGCGTGCGGTTCTTCGGCGGCGGCGCGCGGACGCATTCGCTGGTGATGGCCTACCAGACCAAGCAGGTCCGGTTCGTGGACACGGTCCACATGTTCGACCGGGAGCGGCCGCCCGCCGTCCGGCTGTAGCCGTGACCGAGCCGGTCCCGCGCATCGTGGCCATGGGGGGCGGCGGCTTCAGCGAGGAACCGGACAATCCGCTGCTGGACGCCTTCCTGCTCTCGCTGACGGGTCGGAGCCGGCCCCGGGTCTGCTTCCTGCCCACCGCGTCCGGCGACGCCCCTGGGTATGTGGCGCGCTTCCTCGACGCCTTTGCCGCGCGCGCGGAGGCCACGTGGTTGCCCCTCCTCGCACCGCGACACGCGGATGCCCGCGACCTGCTCCTGGAACAGGACGTCATCTACGTGGGTGGCGGCAACACCGCGAACATGCTGGCGACCTGGCGCACCCACGGGGTGGACGGCGTCCTGCATGACGCGTGGCGCCGGGGCATCGTCCTGGCCGGGCTCTCGGCCGGCGCCATGTGCTGGTTCAGCCACGGCGTGACGGACTCGTTCGGAACCGACCTCGCCCCGCTGACCGGCGCCCTCTCCTTCATCACCGGAAGCTTCTGCCCCCACTACGACAGCGAGGCGCTCCGGCGACCCAGGTACCACGAGCTGGTGGCGGCCGGGCTGCCGGGCGGATGGGGTTGCGACGACGGCGCAGCCCTGGTGTTCG
>DATCGK010000575.1:0-2626 GCA_036508975.1 Candidatus Limnocylindrales bacterium | reverse complement strand
ACGACGAGTGGCGTGAAGGATCGGTTCGAGATGCTGCGCCGAGGCAGGCACATACCGACACATCAGCGATATGCCGATATGCATGCGCACCACCCTCATCCTCCCCGATGACCTCTACCGCGAGGTCAAGCGCACCGCCGCCGCCGCCAACCGCACCATGACCTCGTTCGTCGAGGAGGCGCTGCGCGCCGCGCTTGCCCGCCAGCACAGCACCCCCGCCACGGACACCAAGCGCTATCGCGTGGGCGCGACCGGCGTCGGCGGCCTGCAGCCCGGCGTCGACCTCACCGACACTGCCGCACTGCTCGACGTCATGGCGGGCCGATGATCCTGCCCGACGTGAACGTCCTGGTCGGCGCCTTCCGGGCCGACGCGCCGCACCACGCCGAGCTGCGTCGCTGGCTCAATTCGGCGGTCGCGGGCGTGGAGGACCTCGGCCTCACCGATGCCGTCGTCGGCGGCACCATCCGGGTCCTGACCCACCCGCGGGTGTTCGTCAACCCGACGCCGCTGGACGACGCGCTCGCCCAGGTCGCCGCCCTGCTCGCCGCCGACGGCGTCGTCCGGGTCACCCCCGGGCCGCGGCACTGGGAGACGGTCGAGCGGTTGTGCCGCGCCGCCGACGCACGCGGCAACCTCGTCGTCGCCGCCCAGCGCGCCGCCGTGGCGATCGAGCTCGGTGCCACCTGGGTGACCCTCGACCGCGACTTCGCGCGCTTCCCCGGGTTGCGGTGGGTGAGTCCGCTGGGCCAGCCGGCCTGACACGCTGCGGTCAGCCCCGCTCGCGCTCGACGCGCGTCCCACTCCGCCGCGCCGGGGTCTCCACGTTAGAGTGGCGCCACCCCGGAGAGCACGGGATGCTGAATCCACGAACCACACCTGCACGCGGGGGTTAGCTATGGCGGACGAGATCTACTGCATGTACGAGTCGAAGTCGTTCCCAGCCGGCGAATTCGAACCGGGAGCAGGGCACTGGTCGGACGACATGATCCACAAGGAATCCCTTCCGCTCCATACGGCGACGGGTTTCGTCATCGGCGCAGACGGCCCGGACCCATCGTTCCCGACAGCCGAGCCCGAGCTGGACGAGCCGTGACATGGTGCGCCGATCCCGCATCCTCGAAACCGAGCGCGCCAAGGCCGCTGACCAGGCAGCCGCGGAGAGCGTGAACGCGGCCCGCTTCGACGCGACGTTGAAGGCTGACCTGGAGTCGTCGGCCGCCTTCAACACCGCGATGACCGAGGCCGGTGCGGCAAGTATCGAGCGCACGAGAACCAACGCCGAAGGGGTCCAGAAGGCAGCCACAGCGATCTTCGCGCTCTATACAGGCGCGCTGACGCTGGCCTTCTCCGTCACGGACCGCCCGCTCCCGCTGCGGGGTGCCCTCCCGGGTGTCTTCTTGGGGTGCGCGATCGTGCTGTCCGTCGGGTACCTGGCGTACATCCAACCCGGCCGCAGGACCCCGTGGCCGAAGCCGGCGATGGCGACGCTCCAGGCCCAGCTGAGCCGCACAACGGCATTCCTCGAGTGGGTGTCGACAACCGTCCTGAACCGATCCCACTGGTTGCGGACCTCCGTCGTCGCGCTGGGGCTCGGCGTCGCGAGCCTCCCACTCCCGTTCCTCTCGCTCCCCGCAACCTTGGCCTCCCCTCCGTCATGCGCCTCCGACCAGATCGTCGACACTGCCACCGGGGCGTGCCTGGCGCCATGGCCAAGCCTGCTCCCCGGTACCGCCGACGACGCCGGCCTGCGCCTGGCCCTGCTGACCGCTCAGCTCAAGGAGGTCTCGACCGAGCGGGACGCCGCGCGAGCAGACGCCGTCACGAAGCCCGACGACACCGCCCTGTCACTTGCGGTCCTCGGTGCCGGCCTCGTCGTGCTCGCGGGGGTCTTCGTCTTCTCGCGGAAGCCCGACAAGCGCGCCGATCAGCGGTTAGCGATGCAGCCTCCCCGCGAACCAACGCCCGCCGTCCCAGCCGTCGCAAGCGGCTAGCTCGCCGGCGAGATCCTTGACAGAGCCGAACCACCAATTGCGTCAGACTCGCAACACCAGTACGGATGCCACCTGCCTCCGCGCCTCCCGTGTCGTTCACAACCCCGGCTACGTCCTTCAGCTGTACTCGCTCCAGATCACCGATCGCCGGTCCGACCCGGATCCAAGCCTCGCCTGGACGCAGTGCTGGGAGTGCTCCTCCGAGGCGGACGTGGTGAACATGATGAACACCTACGGCGGCGGCACGAGCGGCGGCGGCCTGCGCGACATCAGCGTCGCGTCATCGACGGAGGCGAGCGGGGACCGCTACGAGGTCGAGCTGACCGCGAGGCGCGACCCGTGGCGATTCCAGGACGTCCACGGTCGGGTCATTGGCGAGGAGCCCGAACGCCGCATGAAGTCCGTCGTGACCTTGACCCACACCGGCGCCGGGTGGCGGGTCGAGCGTCTCGACCTCGAGATTGTCTACGACGAGGGCACTGCCTGAACGCGGTCCCAGTTGCGGTCCCGGTTGCGGTGCTCGGTTGCGGCGCTCCCCGCTGCAGCGCCAGGTTGCGGCGCCAGGTTGCGGCGAAGCCCGCTGCGGTCCTGGCTGCGGCGCGCGCTCCCGGCCGCGCTCCCCGCTGTGGCAC
>DATCGK010000574.1:0-3070 GCA_036508975.1 Candidatus Limnocylindrales bacterium | reverse complement strand
TCCTCTCTACCGGGGCGTCGCGATGCGATCGCGACGAGCGGTGGAACGGGGACGGCAGTCGAGGATCGACCCGGGAGTCAACGCGTCGGGATTGGGTCAATGCCAGTGCCGGGCGAGCCTGACGTCGTCCTGGTATTGCGGCCCTGCGCTATCGCCACGCTGGACCTGATGGCCCCGTGAAGGGGGTCGACTCCCGTGGCAGGCGATCGACGGCGCGGAGTATGCCACGGGATCCCCGACCCCGCCCGCGACGACTCGGACTCTGTAACTTGCGCAAGTACGCAAGTGTCTGGTACCATGGCCGGCATCACCGTCATCCAGGAGTGATCCGCCGTGACCTTTTCGACCAGCTTCACCTTCGGGACCCGGCTTCCGGGGACGATCGCCAGCGTGCGCCCGACCGTGGAGGCAGAGCTCAGGGCCGAGGGCTTCGGCATCCGCACCGAGATCGATGTGCAGGCCACCTTGAAGGCGAAGCTCGGCGTGGATCGGGCACCGTACCTCATCCTCGGGGCATGCAACCCGCCGCTCGCCCACCGGGCGCTCGAGGCCGATCCGTCCGTGGGCGCCCTCCTGCCCTGCAATGTCGTCCTCCGCGAGGATGGGGCGGAGATCATCGTCGAAGCGATGGATCCGCTCGCCGCCATGGGAATCGTCGACGCCCCGGGCGTCCGCGCCGTCGCCGAGGAGGCGAGAGCCCGCCTGACCCGGGCGATCGACGCGCTCGCGGCACGCGCCTGACCAATCTGCCTGTACCCGAGGACAGCGCGCCTGCCGAGACGGCCCCCTCACGCACGTTCGAACGGAGATCCATCCATGGCTGTCAAGACTGCATCCGTCGCGCTCGACGGGAGCGCCCTCCGGTTCGTCGCCACGTCCGGCAGCGGCCACACCCTCGTTCTCGATGACGGGACCGGGAACACCGGACCCCGCCCCGCCGAGCTCATCCCGATCGCACTCGCGGGCTGCACCGCGATGGACGTGATCTCGATCCTCCGCAAGAAGCGGCAGGACGTGACGCGCTACGAGGTGCGCGCGGAGGGCGTGCAGATGGACGGGCACCCGAACGCCTTCACCCGGATCGACGTCCTCCACGTCGTTGACGGGCCCGCGATCGACGTCGAGGCGCTCCGTCGCGCGATCGAGCTGTCTGCGACGAAGTACTGCAGCGTCGGCGCGACGCTCTCGGCCGGCATCACCGAGATCCACCATGCGTATCTCGTGCGCGGCGGCGACGGCTCCGAGCAGACGGCCGAAGTCATCGTCCTGGGGCCGGGCGAGGACCTGGTCGCCGTCGCGGCACTCGATCGGCCCGTGATGGTGGCCCCGGCCGGCTGATCCCGACCGACTTCACCCTGTCGAAGGAGACGATCGTCATGTCCGGCAAGCACAGGCAGAGCCAGGCAACCGGGAGCCGGCCGCACACGACCGGCTCGGCCGGGCAGCGTGGCACGGTGGGCCGCGCCCGGGCGGGAAACGCCGGAGCCACGTCGAAGCGTCGGTGGGCCCTGCTCGCATCGGGCCTGGGCGTCGCGCTCATCGCCGTGGTCGCCGGGTGGGCCATCCTCTCCGGCTCGCCGGGCAAGGGCTCGCCCACTGCATCGACCGGCGCGCCCCAGGGCACGGTGGTCCAGGCCAACGGCGGCCACTGGACCAACATCACGCCGGACACGCTGGCCGGAATGCTCAACGCGAAGGACTTCACGCTCCTGAACGTGAAGACGCCGTACATCGGCGAGATCGCCGGAACCGACCTCTACATCCCGTACACGGACCTCGCCGCCCGTGCCTCCCAGCTGCCCTCCAACAAGAGCGCCCGGATCGTCGTCTACTGCCGGAGCGGCAACGAGAGCGCGATCGCGGCCCAGACGCTCATCGACCTCGGCTACACGACCATCGACAACCTCGATGGCGGGATGAATGCCTGGACATCGAGCGGGCGCCAGCTCGTGCAGCTGAACCGCGGGTGATGGGCTGCGTCGCCGCCCTGCGGCTCGATCGGCGCCTTTTCGCCTGGGCGATCGCCTGGACCCTCGTGTCGCTGGTGGCCTTCGGGCTCATCGCGGCGATCATCCCGAACCCGGTCTTCGGCCGACAGATCCCGCCCGAGCCGTTCGCGATCGCCGTGTGGCTCGTCTCGGCTCCGCTCATGGGTCTCCTTGGCGCGACCTACATGGCGCAGGCCGTGCCGGCCCGGGCGACCATGGGTGCCGTGGTGCTCGTCCCGGCCGGCGACCTGAGCGAACGGCAGGGGACAACGATCGGGACGGTGGCGAGCCTCGGCGCCTTCCTCGCCATCGGGTGCCCGGTCTGCAACAAGATCGCCCTCGTCCTGCTGGGCACCAGCGGGGCGATGACCCTCTTCGCGCCGATCCAGCCGATCATCGGGGCCGCCTCGCTCATGCTCTTCGCGGGCACGCTCGCCTGGCGCTTCCAACTCCGCGCGCGCGGCGGAGCCTGCCCGATCTGATCTCCGGGGCCCGGTGACGCCGGCTTCGCCGCCACCGCTTGACGGGGAAGCCCCGCACACGCGTACGCGCCGCGGCCCCTGCCGGCGCGCAACCATGACCTTCGGCTCTTGTATGTGCTGATGTGCTATACATGCTGATGGCAGATGATTGCCGAACACCGTCACGACCACCACCCCGACCAGCATGGCTGGGTGCGCCCGGGGGGGCGCCGGGGCCGCTGGCTGGAGCCCTTCCTCCTGCTTCTCGTGGCGGAGGGCGAGGCCCACGGCTATGCGCTCATCGGGCGCCTGAACGGAAGCGGCGTCGCGCCGGAAGGTGTCGACGTCGGGATGGCCTACCGGACGCTGCGCGAGTTGGAGACCGAGAGCCTCGTGCTCTCGGACTGGGTTGCCGAGGGTGGTGCTCCGCGGCGCGAGTACAGGCTGACCCCCGAAGGCCGGGCTGCCCTCAGCGAATGGTGAAGGGTTCAACAATCCGAATCACGCCGCCCAGCGATACTCGTGGATCAGACCGCCGAGCACGTCCCTTCGTTCGACCGGCGTTCGGGTCGTCCTCCGGACCTGGGTGTTTGGTGACCGGCGGGCACGGCCAAGTGCAGT
>DATCGK010000573.1:0-9092 GCA_036508975.1 Candidatus Limnocylindrales bacterium | reverse complement strand
CTCGTGCTCGCCAGCCGGCCGGGCCTCATCCGGGTCGTCAACCGCTGGCACCTGCGGCACGCCTCCGGGACCAAGGCGGTCCTCGCCGGGGTCGTGCTCGCGCTCGGGTTCGCGATCCTCATCACGGTCTAGCTGATGGAGCGACGGCCGCGCCCGCCGGCGGTTGCCACGTCACCACAGCGGGTCCACCTCATCCGGGGTGCGAGGTAGCCATGCTGGAGCAGCCGGTCCGCACGCGGTCCGATCCGAACGGCCACCAGGTCGTCGAGGTCACCGTCCATCGCGGCTATCAGCCGGACTCGATCCGCGCGCACGCGGGCGTACCGCTCCGGATCATCTTCTCGCGCGAGGACGACGACGCCTGCTCCGAACGCGTCGTGTTCTCCAGCCCGAGACTGGACCATCGCCTCTCAGCTACCGGTGCGACGACAATCGACCTGCCCGCCCAGCCGCCTGGCGAGATCCGATTCACCTGTGGGATGGGCCGCTATCGCGGTCACATCGAGATCGTCGACGACCGCCGAGCGCCAATCCTGGCGAGCTTGCGCGACCAGGCGAACCGCCTCGAAGCACCGCTGCGGAGGGCGGTCGTCCTCTGGATCTGCTCGCTCCCGCTTGTCGCCCTCGTGGCGGTCCTCACCCTCGACCCGGCGGCGTCGACCGCCGTGGCCGGCGCCGCCTTGGTCGCCTGGGTGGCTGGCTGCCTGTGGGCATTCCGCATCTCGACGCACCCGACCTAGACTTCAAGGCCCTCGGCGCTGCTCGACACGAGAAGGTCGATGCCGTTGATAACCGAGCGGGAAGCGCACACCATCGGCTCAATCCCGACGGTAATCGCGTCTGCGCCTTCCTGCCGGCGACCGACCGAGCTGCGGTCTTGGCAGCACGGGCGTCACCGGGCCGGACAGGCTGTGCCCGTGGCTGGGCGCTTCTACGCCACCTAGCGCCCGTTCAAACGCTGGTCAACGACGCGCGATCACCTGCAGGGAGGCGGATGCCGCCGGTGTTCGCGGGTGGCAGTCATCGAGCTGGCGTTCCTCCGGTGACTCCCGGGACCAGATGTCCTGCCAGCGGGTCGTGATGCCGTGTCATCGCATGCGGGTCCTCGCCAGCGTGCCCGCACGGGTTCACATGGATGACCGCCGTGTCGAGCCGGTGGACCTCGTGGAGCAGGCGATGTCGCACCTCCTCCGAGACGCGATGTCCCTCGGCGACGCTCAGGTCGCAGTCGACGGTGATCGCCATCGACGCCTCGAGCGCGTGGCCCAGCCAGCGCAGGCGCAGGCGATCGACGGACTGGACCTCGGGGACCGCGGCGGCGATCGTCTCGACCTGCTCGACGAGCTCGGGCTCCACGGCGTCCATCAGGCGCCCGAGCATCTGGCCCGTTGCCTGCTTGAGCACGACGAGGATGACCGCGGTGATCATCAGGCCGACGAGCGGGTCGGCGAGCGGATAGCCGGCCGCGACCCCGAGCGCGCCACCGACCACCGCGAGCGACGTGAGCCCGTCGGTCCGGGCGTGGAGGCCGTCGGCGATGAGCGCCGCGGAGCCGATCGAGCGGCCGACCCGGATCCGGTAGAGGGCGACCGCCTCGTTGCCGAGGAAGCCGATGACGCCGGCCGCGAGGACGATCGGGATGTTCGTGATCGGCTGCGGGTTGAGGAGACGGCTGATCGACTCGAACGCCGCGAGAACGGCCGAGCCGGCGATCATCAGCAGGACGAAGAGCCCCGCGAGGTCCTCCGCGCGCCGGTAGCCGAAGGTGTAGCGGCGGGTCGCGGCCCGAGCACCGAGCGCGAATGCGATCCACAGCGGGATCGCGGTGAGCGCGTCGCTGAAGTTGTGGATCGTGTCGGCGAGGAGCGCGACCGAGCCCGAGACCAGCACGACCGCGAGCTGCGCGACCGCCGTGATCCCGAGGACGAGGAGCGAGAGCTTGAGGGCGCGGATCCCGCGCGCGTCACTGGTCAGCGCCTCGTCGATCGAGTCGCCCGGATCGTGGCTGTGAGCCACGAAGATCCTGATCACGCTCCGTAGCCGACCCTCCGGGTGCTCGTGCGGATGGTCGTGATCGTGTGGGTGGTCATACTCGCTTGCGTCTGGCATGAGGTCGTGCGACCGGCCGTGCTCATGGTCGTGCGAACGCTGGGAATGCTCGTTCATCTGGCCTCATCGACGGTCCTGCCGTTTGCTGCGACCACTGCCCGTCGCGCACCGCTCCATGGTCGTGGCCGCATGCGCATCGTCAAGAGGCGTGCGGAAGCCACGGTTCCTGATCTTGCGAGCCAGAGGACCCGATTCTTCCCCGCGACGTGACCGCGCGCTCGCCGCTCACGACGAACGACCACCGACGACGGAACGCTGCCCCCTGTCCGTCCGGCGACCATCACGCGACGTCGCGAGCCGCGAGCATGCGCCGTACACTTGAGCGATGGCTCAAGTGTACGCGTCCGAGATCGACGCAGACGCCTCCTCCGTCGAGTGCCTCCCCCCGGAGGCCGTCCGCCCGCTGCTCGGGCGATCCCTCGGCACGGACGGCGCCCGGGCTGTCGGCGACCTGTTCGCGACGCTCGCCGACCCGTCGCGCGCGAAGATCGTCCATCTCCTGGCGATCAGTCCCGAAGAGCTGTGCGTCTGCGACATCGCCCTCGTCCTCGGAATGAGCGTCTCGGCCCTGTCCCACCAGCTCCGATTCCTCCGTGAACGTGGTGCGGTGGACCGGCGCAAGGTCGGGCGGATCGTCTACTACCGGCTCGTCGACGACCATCTCCGAGATCTCGTCCTCGGCGCAGCGTCCCACGTCGCGGAGGTCCCTGGTGGCGCATGACCGCGGCTCCGCTGCGGCAGCCCACCGCGGCCGGCTCGCCGCAGTCCTCGTCCTCTCCCTCGCGATCCTCGCCCTCGAGGTCGTCGGCGGGATCGCCGCCAACAGCCTGGCGCTTCTCGCGGATGCGGGCCACATGCTCACCGACGTGGCGGGCGTCGGGATGGCGCTCCTCGCGATCTGGTTCGCCGGCCGCAGCCCGACGAACGGGCGGAGCTACGGTTATCTCCGGGTCGAGATCCTCGCGGCGGTGACGAACGCATTCCTCCTCTTCGGGGTTGCGGTGTTCATCCTGTTCGAGGCCTGGCGACGGCTGTCCGAGCCGCCCGAGATCGCGTCCGGGCTGATGCTCGCAGTGGCGCTCGTCGGCCTCGCCGCCAACGCCGGATCGCTGTTCCTGCTGCGCGACGCCCAGCGCGAGAGCCTGAACATGCGGGGGGCATATCTCGAAGTCATGGGCGACTTCATCGGGTCTGCCGCTGTCATCGTGGCCGCGATCGTCATCGCCATGACCGGCTGGACGGCCGCCGATGCCGTTGCCTCGGCGCTCATCGGGCTGCTCATCCTTCCCCGGACCTTCGGGCTCCTGCGCGAGGCCACGGACGTGCTCCTCGAAGCCACCCCGAAGGGCGTCGATATGGTTCACGTCCGCGGGCACATCCTCGATGCCCCCGGCGTCATCGACTGTCACGACCTCCACGCCTGGACGATCACATCCGGGATGAACGTCGTGTCCGCCCACGTCATCCTCGCCGACGGCGCGGACGCTGCGACGACGCTCGACGCTCTGTGCTCCTGCCTGTCTGGCGACTTCGACATCGAGCACTCGACCTTCCAGCTCGAGACCGCCGACCGCCGCCGCCTCGAAGAACGGAGCCACGCATGAGCCGCCAGGTCCAACTCCTGTGGTTCTCGGACTGCCCCAACCATCCGGTCGCGCGGCGGATGCTCACCGATGCGATCGATCGGCTCGCGCCGGGAACCGCCATCGAGGAGGTCGATGCCTCCGATCCAGCGGTCGCGGCGGCCCATCGCTTCCCCGGCTCGCCGACGATCCGGATTGACGGCATCGACATCGAGCCCGGGTACGCGGACCCCGGCGACTACACGCCGCGCTGCCGTCTCTACTGGACGGCCGCTGGTCTGCGGGGCGTCCCCGACCCCGCCTGGATCGCGGCGGCCCTCCGCGCGTGACCACCACCGCCGATCCATACCCGCGCTTCCCGCCCGGGCCTCGGTTGGCGGATCAGGGAACGATGGCGATTGTTCCGACCCTCCCGGCCTCGCAACGCCCTGTCGCGTGGCAGGCGAAGGCATAGGGCCCGCGCTCATCGAAGGTGTTGGCGAGAGAGCGCGTATCCATCATCCCGATGTCGGCGATTCTCCGGTCGGGCTCGCGAAGCTCACGATCGCCCCGATGAGCCGAAGGGCATCGCGAGCGCCGTTGGCCTCCCCTTTCTCGAAGTCGCCGTCTGTTCGGCCCATCTGGTTCGTGACGTGGGCGAAGCAGAGGACGGGCCGGCCACGGGCCAAGGCAAACGCGTAAAGAGCGGCGGCCTCCATCTCGACAGCGAGAAGGCCCTCGGCTTGCCGCGCGGCGATTGTCGTGGCCGTCTCGCGGAATGGGGCGTCGGTCGTCCACGTGCTGCCGCGCACGACCGCGAAGTCGACGTCGGAAAGGGCACGCTGCGCCGCGTCGACGAGGTTCGGATCCGCCTCGGAGTACCGGGCCGGTGGGAGGTAGTGATAGCTCGTCCCCTCGTCCCGGAGGGCCCGGTCGATGAGGATGAAGTAGGGCGGTGATCCGAAGGGCGCGACTTGACCCGCAGAGGTGATGCTCAGCAAGTACTCGCAGCCGGAGGCAAAGAGCTCCTCAGCAACGAGGACGGCGAACGACGCGCCGACCGCTCCACTGATGATCCCATAGGCGGAATCGCTATCTCGGACGACGTACAGGTCCGTGTGGTAGCAGGCCCACGCGGGATCCCGGCGCGCACGACCCGCCTGGAGGAGCTCGCGCACGATGTCCCCGTCGGGGTCAAGGACGCACACGCCCGGAACCCTGGCGATGGGCAGGCCCTTCTGGCGACGAGCTTCGCGCAGGAGGTTCTCGGGGGTGAACGCCGACGGCTCGGCGTGGTGCTTGTCTTCAAGGATCGGAGGTGGGAGCTGGAGGGGCGCGATGATGGCTGCGTGGCGTTCGCCGAGCCGAGCAGAGCCCATGAATGGTTGCCAACGTCGGGGCATCATCCGGCTCCAAGGAAGGCCCCGACGTCTGCGGCGGCGACGCGGCCGACGCGACTGAGGACCTCGTCGATCTCGGCCTCAGACGTCATGCGCCCCAGGCTGAGACGGACGGCACCCATCCCGACAACAGGGGGCACGCCCATCGCCCGCAGCACCGGCGAGAGCTCCACCGAATCAGCGTGGCAGGCGGCTCCAGTCGAGGCTGCGACGCCATCGAGCTCGGCCAGGATGTCCGCCCCGACGCGGCCGACGAACGAGACGTTCAGAGTGTTCGGCAGGCGTTCGGTCAGGTGGCCGTTCAGGACGACCCCGTCGCCGAAGCGGGCATGGAGACCGTCCCAGAGTCGGTCGCGCAGGCGGCGGATCTCCTCGAGCGAGCGTAAATCGGCGGCGAGCTGGCAGGCTTCGCCAAGGGCCGCCGCCAGGAGGAGGCTCTCGGTGCCGGCGCGTCGACCGGACTCGTGGCCGGCCCCGTGGATCAGCGGCTCCAGGGTCACGCCCCGGCGGACGTAGAGGGCGCCGACGCCCTTGGGCGCATAGAGCTTGTGCCCCGCGATCGTGAGGAGGTCGACGCCGAGCTCGTCGACCCGGGTGCGGATCTTGCCGACCGACTGGGCGGCGTCGGTGTGGACGAGCACGCCGTGCTCGTGGGCGATCGCGGCGACCTCGGCGATGGGCTGGATGGTGCCGACCTCGTTGTTTGCGTGCATGACGCTCACGAGGATCGTCCGCGGCGTGATCGCCCGACGGACATCCTCGGGGTCGATCATCCCGGTCCGATCCACCGGGATGATGGTCAACCGAGCGCCGAAGCGCTCCAGGAAACGGAGGGGCTCGAGGATCGCCGGGTGTTCGACCGCAGTCGTGATGATGTGGTCGCCGCGCCCCTTCAGGGCGAAGTAGACGCCCGTGAGGGCGAGGTTGTCGGCCTCGCTCCCGCCGCTCGTGAACACGATCTCGTCGGGGCCGCAGCCGAGGAGATCAGCCACCTGGGCGCGGGCTCGGTCGAGCAGGGCTCGTGCCGTGCGACCGCCGGAATGCGTCGCCGACGGATTGGCGAACGGGCCTTCGAGGAGCGGGCGCATGACCGCGACCACGCGGGGATCGATGGGCGTGCTCGCGTTGTAGTCGAGGTAGATCGGGCGGGCGGGCTCGCTCACGCCGGTCTTGACCCGGTGACGACGGGCAGCCCGGCGAGCCGCCACTCGGGGAAGCCGTCCTCGAGCCGGCGGGCGCGTCGCCCCGACCGTCGGAGGAGCGCGACGCCCTGCGGCGCGAGGGCGCAGTAGGAACCACGGCAGTAGGCCACAATCTCGACGCCGGCCGGCAGGTCGGCGAGGTGCGCCTCGAGCTCGGCGAGCGGGATCGAGATCGCCCCTGCGATATGGCCGGCCTCGTATTCCTCTTCCGGCCTGACGTCGATGACGACCGCGTCACCCGAGCGGACCCGCGCCAGCAGCTCGGCCCGGCTGACGGCCTCGACCGGCTCGCCGAGATACGCGCGCGCGGCCCGGTCCGCATCGGCGATCCGCCCGGTGGCAACGGTGCGGATCGCCGTCAGCAGCGCGTACACATCGTCCCCGGCGAGACGGTAGAGGATCCGCGTCCGGTCCCGACGCGCGACGACCAGGCCCGCGCGCCGGAGCGCCTGGAGGTGCGCCGACGCCAAGCCGACCGAGATGGAGGCCCGTGCCGCGAGGACCTCGACGCTGCGCTCGCCCTGGGCGAGCAGGTCGAGCAGCTCGACCCGGTGCGGGTTTCCGAGCGCGCGGCCGATCCGGGCGAACTGCTCGTGCAGCTCGTCCTTCGCCGCGCGATCAGGGGCGATCGCGGCCGCTCCCTCCGCTCGCATTTGGTGTGCCTCCGGGGGCTGTAGGGGCTCGTCGCCTTTGCTATTCTACGAGTCCTTGGAATACTCGCAGAGCGTGCCACAGCTGCGGCGACAAGCGCCGCGACGGCAAGGCAGGCAGATAGGGACGCGCCACCAATGAAGATCCTCATCATCCTCAACGAGCCCGCCTACGGCAACGAGCGGACCTACAACGGCCTGCGCCTCGCCCTCTCGCTCGCCAAGGCCGAGGGCGTCGAGCTCCGGGTCTTCCTGATGGGTGACTCGGTCACCGCCGCGAAGCTCGGCCAGAAGACCCCCGAGGGCTACTACAACCTCGAGCGGATGCTCAAGGGTCTCGCCCCCAAGGGCATCGCCGTCGGGGCGTGCGGGACCTGCATCGACGCGCGGGGCATGACCGACGAGCCCCTCGTCGAGGGCGTCCACCGGTCCACCATGGCCGAGCTCACGACCTGGACGATCTGGGCCGACAAGGTGATCACGTTCTGATGCCGGCACGGACGGTCCTCGTCCTCGGCGGCGGGGTCGGGGGCCTCGTCACCGCCAACGAGCTCCGCCGGCGGCTCGGACCGTCCGACCGAGTCGTCCTCGTCGAGCGCGAGCGGCGGCACCTCTTCCAGCCCTCGCTCTTGTGGCTGATGGTCGGCCGGCGACGGCGTGACCAGATCGAGCGCCGACTCAGCGAGCTCCTCGACCCGGGCGTCGAGCTCGTCGAGGCCGAGGTCACCTCGATCGACCCGGCGGCCCGCCGCGTGGAGACGACGACGGGCGTCCTGGTGGGCGATGCCCTCGTCGTCGCGCTGGGAGCCGAGCCCGACCGCGATGCCGTCCCTGGCTACCACGAAGCCGCGCTCGACTTCTTCTCGCCCGAGGGCGCCGCCGCCTGCGCCCTGGCACTCGAGGGGTTCCGGGGCGGCCGCGTCGTCGTGACCGTCGCGGCTCTGCCGTACAAATGCCCAGCCGCCCCCTACGAGGCGGCTTTGCTGCTCGACGACGAGCTGCGCCGCCGGGGTCTGCGGGAGCGGAGCGAGATCGACGTTTACAGCCCCGAGCCCGCGCCGATGCCGGTCGCGGGCCCTGTGATGGGCGCGGCGGTCGTCGGCCTTCTCGACGCGAAGGGGATCGGCTTCCATCCCGGAAGCCGCGTCGATCGCTTCGAGCCCGCCAGCCACGAGATCGTCCTCGCCGACGGCAGTCGCGTCGGCTACGATCTCCTTGCCGGCGTCCCGCCCCATCGCGCGCCCGCGGCGGTGCGCGGGTGCTCGCTCGCCGGCGACACGGGTTGGATCCCAGTCGACCGCGCGACCCTCGAGACCCGCCACGAGCGCGTCTATGCGATCGGCGACGCGACAACGATCACGCTGGCGAATGGCAAGCCCCTTCCGCGCGCCGGCGTCTTCGCCCACCGCCAGGGCCTCGTGGTCGCTCGCCGGATCGCCGCGGCGTTCGCCGGCGGCCAGGCTCGGGACACCTTCGATGGCGCCGGCTACTGCTGGGTCGAGACCGGAGCGGGACGCGCCGCATTCGCCGTCGGCGAGTTCTTCGCCGAACCCGACCCGACGCTCGCCCTCCGAGCGCCGGGTCGCTCGTGGCATGCCGGCAAGGTGCTCTTCGAGCAATCGTGGATCGGCGGTCGGATTGAGCGGCGGCTGGCCCGGGCGGGCCTCACCGTAGGGAGCCGCCTGGTCGGGGTGAAGACGACAATCTGAGCGTCGGTCCTGCTGTGATCGGGCGGATCTTCGAGCCTCCCCCGGTTGACGGAAGGGCATCCGATCCAGGCTCGTATTGATCAACAATCCGTATCGACCAGCTGCCGCGCTCAGCTCGTGACCACCGCCAGGAGGATCTGGAGCCATGCCAGCCATCGTCCCGATCGCCATCATCGGACTCGTCGGCGGCATCCTATCGGGGCTGTTCGGGATCGGCGGCGGGCTCGTGATCGTGCCGGCGCTCATCCTCGTCGTAGGATTCCCCATTGCGACAGCCGCCGGCACGTCCCTGGCGGCACTCCTCCTGCCGGTCGGCCTGTTCGGCGCGCTCGAGTACTACCGGGCCGGGCACGTCGAAGTCCAGGCGGCGGCCATCATCGCGGTCGGCCTCCTGGTCGGGGCCTACTTCGGAGCCCGGATCGGGACGGCGCTGTCGCCAGAGGTCGCGCAGCGAGCCTTC
>DATCGK010000572.1:0-3478 GCA_036508975.1 Candidatus Limnocylindrales bacterium | reverse complement strand
GCGGGCAGGTTCATCGATGACGGCACGGGGTTCCCTCTGGGCTGCTCGCCTACCTCATCGACACGCAGGCCGATCACGTGATCCCTGCCTGCTCGTTGCCCGCGCAACCGTCCGGACACCCGGTGCTATCCTCGCAATCGTGACCCCCGCATCCATGACCGGCGACCCTCCCTGTCCGCCGGCCGACGGTGACACGGCGTCGCCCGAGGCCGGGACCGGACCCCTGCGGGCCGTGCGCCGTGCGTTCGACACGGTGGACCCCGCGGCCTGGGACGCGCTGGTGGAGGCGAACCCCTGGGCCACCCCCTTCAGTCGCTGGGCGTTCCACCGTGCGTGGTGGGACGGCTACGGCGCCAACGCCCACGAGGAGACCGTGGTCCTCGTCCCGCCCGATGCGCCCGACGACGCCCCGCCGGTTGCCATCGCGCCCCTGATGCACCGGCACGAGGTGGAGCCCTCCGACGTGGAGCTGCACACGTCGATCCGCCACGTCGGCGGCGCGCAGCTGACCCCCGTCCCGCCGGACGCGAAGGCGGTCTTCTTCGGCTCCTCCTACCACGCGGACTACGCCACGCTGCTGGCCGCGCCCGCGGACCTGCCGGCCGTGGCGGAGGCCCTGGTCGCATACTGCGCCACGGTGGGAGACCCGGACCACCCGCGCCAGTGGGACGCCGTGGACCTCCGCCGCCTGCGCTGCGGAGACCCGGCCGCCGATGCGCTGGCCGCGGCCTTCGGCGCCCGCGAGATGGCGGAGGGCTGGACGCTCAACGTGGAGCGCGAGGACGTCTGTCCCGTGGCGGAGCTGCCCGTGGGCGGCACCATGGACGACTACTTCGCCACCCTGGGCAAGAAGGAGCGTCACGAGATCCGGCGCAAGGTCCGCCGGGCCGAGGGCGACGGCGAGATCCGCCTTGACGACTCCACCGATCCCGTGGCGGACCTGCCCGCCTTCATCGACCTCCACCAGAAGCGCTGGGGTGCGGACGGGCTGTTCCCGGACACGGAGGGCGGGCAGCACAGCCGGGTCTTCTTCGCGCGCCTGTTCGAGCTGTTCGGTGTCGGCGGCCCGTTCAAGCTGGCGTTCCTCACGATCGACGGGCGCAGGATCGCCGCCGGCGTCTCGTTCGAGACCCCGGACGGGCTGCTCTACTACAACGCCGGCGTGGACCCCGAATGGCGCGACCTCTCGCCGGGCGTGGTGATGGTGGAGCGCTACGTGCGGCGGGCGATGGAGCGGGGGATCGCGCGGATGGACTTCCTCCGCGGCAACGAGCCCTACAAGTACGAGTGGGGTGCGGTGGACCGGCCGATCCAGCGCCTGCTCGTGCGGCGGACCGGGATCCGATGACCCGCCCGCAGCCGGACGATCCCTGCGTCGCCCCGATGGTCCACCTGCCCGTGCCCGGCCGCCAGCGGGTGCGCGTGGTCGAGGTCATGGCCACCGGCACCAACGGCGGCGCCCAGGAGCACGTGTTCAACCTGGTCACGCGCCTGGACCGCGACTTCTACGACGTGTCGGTGGTCTCGCTCTCGCCCGGCAGCGCGGTCCGCAAGCTGCAGCGCCACGGCGTCGACACCCTCGTCATCGACGAGCCGGACGACGCCATCGCCACCGGCATCCTGGCCGCCCATCTCGCGGACACCCGGGCGGACGTGATCCACAACCACATGTACCGGGCCGAGATCGTGGGCACCAAGGCGGCGATCGCCCTTGGTGAGGCCGGCCACCGCCGTCCGTGGGTGATGTCCACGGTGCACTCGTCCCGCGTCCGCTCCTGCGAGGACCAGGAGGAGCTCCGCCGCCTGACGGCGTCGATGGACCACCTGGTGGTGGTGTCCAACGCGATCGACGAGAAGGTGACCGACGAGGGCCGGACGGCCGCACCGCGGTCCCTCATCTACAACGGCGTGGACCTCGACCGGTACGACCACCAGGAGCCGTGCTGCACGCTCCGCGACGAGTACGGGATGGAGGCCGGGGCGCCGATCGTGGGGGTGGTCGGCCGCCTGGAGTTGGAGAAGGGCCACCCCACGCTGTTGGAGGCCTGGCCGCTGGTGCTGGCGGAGCAGCCCGGCGCCTACCTGATGATCGTCGGCGAGGGGAGCCGCCTGGACGCGCTCCACGCGATCGCCCGCGAGCAGGGCATCGAGCGCCACGTCATCTTCACGGGGCGCCGGGACGACATCCCGGCCATCACCGCCGCCTTCGACGTCGCCGTCCTGCCCTCCTACCGGGAGGCCCAGGGCCTCACGATCCTGGAGGCGATGGCGCTCTCGCGCCCGGTGGTGGCGTCACGTGTGGGCGGCATCCCGGAGATGGTGGAGGACGGCGTCACCGGGCTCCTCGTCCCCCCCCACGACCCGCCCGCCCTGGCAGCGGCGATCGTCCGGCTGCTCCGCGATCACCAGCTGGCCGACATGGTGGCCCGCGCCGGCCACGACCTCGTCCACGACCGCTTCTGCATCCAGCTGATGGTGAACGCGGTCCAGGAGCTCTACGACGAGGGCGCCCGGGCCGTGCGGCCGCGTGAGGTGGCGTCCGCGGCAGGGTAGGATGCGCTGGCGTTGGTCGTAGGCGTCCGCTCGGCGCCAGGTTGCCACGCAAGAAGGTGGGGGTCGATGGCAATCGTGGCCGACCGTGGGCTCGCGTGAACTGGCGGTTCGTCGCTGACCGCGGCACCCATGCGGCTCTCGCCGTGCTGTTCCTCATCATTAGCGTCAGGCACTGGTACAGCGCCTGGACCGCGTCCTGGCTCGGGCTCGATGCCCAGATCTACTACCGGGGGTCGGCGGCGTGGCTGGCCGGCGGGAATCCATGGGAGGCGCTCGGCTACTTCCAGGGGCACCCCGCCCACTACTCCGCGCTCCCGACCACCGTCGTGCTGCTGGCTCCGTTCTCCTTGCTGCCGGAACAGTTGTTCGTCGCCGGGTTCATCGCGGCGAGCGCCCTGGCGGCCGTGTACATCGTGCGGAAGCTCGAGCTCCCCTGGTACTTCCTCGCCTTCCCGCCGATCTTCCAGGGCGTCCAGTCCGGCAACCCCAACGTCATCGTGCTCGCATTGCTGCTGTCCGGCCGCCCTGTTCTCGAGGCGTTCGCGCCCCTCCTCAAGGTCTACGCCGGGATCCCCCTCGTGCTCCTGGGCCGTCGGCGATCGGTCATGTGGACGATCGCATTCGGAGCCGTGACCCTGCTCGCGTTCCCGTTGTGGGTCACGTATCTCGGCCACTTTGGTGAGTACAGCAGCCGGTTGGTCATCGAGGCAAGCGGCGGGTTCTCCGCGACCTCGCTTGGGCCCGTAGCGATCGTTGCCGCGCTCGTCTCGTTACTGGTTCTTTGGCGCCTTGACCGAACGTCCGCGAGCTGGCTGGCGGTCCCGGCAGTGTGGCCTGCCACCCAGTTTCACTACTCGATCTTCGCGATGCCGCTCATGCGATCTCGCCCGTGGCTCGCCGCCCTGCTCGCGGTCCCATACCCGGG
>DATCGK010000571.1:0-3387 GCA_036508975.1 Candidatus Limnocylindrales bacterium | reverse complement strand
G
This sequence comes from Candidatus Limnocylindrales bacterium, assembly GCA_036508975.1. Lineage (GTDB taxonomy): Bacteria > Chloroflexota > Limnocylindria > Limnocylindrales > CSP1-4 > CAIXZV01. The sequence goes on along the minus strand of DATCGK010000571.1, from coordinate 3,386 downwards.
GCATCTCGATCGAACCCTCCGGACCTACGCCGAGCACTACAACCGCGGGCGGCCCCATCGCGCCCTCGGCCTCGCCTCACCGCTGGCCGAAGCCTGGGTTCCGGTCCCGGTCCCGGTCAACACGCGCGATGTTCGCCGGCGGGACCTGCTCGGTGGACTCATCCACGAGTACCACGCCGCCGCGGCGTGATCGAATCGCGGTTTCCGACCCCCACGGTCTAGCTTGGCCTTGAGCTTCTCAGCCGGGAGTTCCCCTCGGCCGCAGCATGCCTCGCCGACGATCTGCCGGCGCTCACCGTCCACCTCGCCTCTTCCCTCCTAGCCTCCGCCTGACGCGCGGCTCGGGCACGGCCCCAGAACCGCGCCTGGCTGGCCGTCGCGGTGATCGCCCGCAACCTCGCCCGCTGGGGTTCGGCGACAAGGCGATAGCTCCGGCCATACACCTGCGTTCATCACAGGGTCGCCGAGTCCCCGTAATTCGGGCGTGAGCGCGGGCGCGGCCCACACGCGGGATCCACCTACGACCACGGCTCCGCCTGCGGCCCCAGCGGGTGGAGCGTGCCCTCCGGACGCGGGACGAGGGCCCTCCAGCGGAACGTCCCGACGGCCGCGATCGCCGCCGTGAACCACCAGCCGATCGAGATCGGCGAGAACCCGAGCCCGAGCGCGAGCCAGAACAAGGTCTCACCGTTCCCAAGCAGACCCGGGAGGACGACGAGGAACCCGTGTCGGTAGAGCGACGGCGAGGCCACGACTGACGCGATCCCGAACCGGGCGAGACCGCGGTTACCCCGGCCGAGGACCATCGCGGCGCCGACTGCGACGATGGAGATGGCGAGGAACACCGCGTATGGAAGGTAGCGCGGCAACGCGGCTCCGTAGAGGCCCGGCACTTCGCCCTCGAACGCCTGGAAGAGCCGCAGCGCCTCGACCCACGCACGCCAGGACTCGAGTCCGACGAACGGAAGGGTCACCAGAGCGAGCCCGACGAGCAGGCCGACCCCGATCGCGAGGCTCGACCATCGACGCTCGCGGACCAGCCACAGGGTCGGCACGGCGGACTGCAGCTTGAAGACCGCGCCGAGCGGGAGCGCCGCCGCCAGCCGGGGCCCGAACGCGAACAGGAGCAGCGCCGGCACGGCGACGTTGCCCACCCACAGCCCCTCGAAGAACGGCGGCCAGAGGAGGAGCACGGGGATCCACCACCAGCGGACCCCGAACCTCCGGAGAGCGAGCACGGACGCCCCGAGGCTCGCGGCAAGCCAGGCCAGGATCACCAGGCCCTCGGGCAGCGCGGCGAGGACGGCGAAGAACGGGAGGGTCATCGGTGGATAGAGGAAGGGCAGGTCCGCCGAGTCGCTGGGCAGGGACGTCATGAGCGTCGTCGCATATGGCTGCACACCGTCGAGGAAGTGGCGCCCGGCGATGAGGTAGAGCCGGAGGTCGCGCATCCCCTGGCCGCGGAGGACGATCCAGTCGCCGATCAGGAACGCGACGACGACGCCGACGACCAGGAGCTCGCCCGGTCGCGCCCCGACCTTCCGGATGCGACCGACGACGATGCCCGCCAGGACGAAGGCCCCGGCGACCACGAGCCACCCGATGATCGGCCCTGCGTCCCGGACGTGGAGGCGAGGCAGAACGAGCAGCAGCAGCAGGCCTCCCGCCGCGACGACCACAAGGACCAGGAGCTCACCCGGTCGCGCCCCGACCTTCCGGACGCGACCGACGGCGATGCCCGCCAGGATGAGAACCCAGGCGACGACCAGCCACGCTATGTGCCGGACGAGGACGCGAGGCAGAACGAAACGAAACGAAACGAAGAGCATCAGGCCTCCCGCCGCGACCACGGCGAGGGCGGCCATCCCGACGAGGACCGGCGCGGACAGGCGAGCGGACCGTGCGCCAAGGGTGACGCCCAGAGCAGACCCGCCGAGGACCGAAAGCCAGACGCCCTGGGTAGGCACCCCGAACATTCGGGGTATCGGCGTGAGCAGGACCCAGGCCGCGAGGACGACGATTGCCACCGTCGAAACGGCCGCGTCGGAGACGCTGCCGAGAAGCGGGACGCGAATGCGCGATGGCGTCAATGAACCTGCCAATGCTCAGCCGGGTCTCACGGGGTCAGCGCTTCACCGAGCGCCCAGGCGAGCGGACGCCGGGACGTCAGGACGACGGGTCATGTCGGTGTCTCCCTCGTTCGGCTCCATACGGCCCTTTCGACGCGTCGGGCTCAGCCGAGACGCGTCGCGTCCGCCTCGTGCCCGACGACCTGAATGTCACCTGAAGCGAGGCTGCCCGAGCCAGTGGGCCGGCATCGACATCGGAATCGACAAGCTGAAGGGAAGAGTGGGGATGGGCGCTTCGCAGTTCCTGCAGAAGTGGCTCGCGATCGGCAGGTGTCGCGAATGGCGGATATTGCTCTTTCGCGGTGTGACACCGGCCGCGCATGGACGAAGCAACGCGGACTCGGCTCACGTCAGTCTATCCCGTGTCAGGATTCCTGAGACAGCTCGTTGATTGGGCCACTCGGCCCTCGGGCACGCTCCCTCGCCGAGGCCCGCTACCTCGTCGGGCACCCGGCCCTCTTTCCCGACGCAGTCGTGGCCTGGGCCGAGCGACTCCGCCACCTCACCGAGCTTGCAATCATGGCCGCTCACCTCGCCGAGCTCGACGGCCTGCCGCCGGCGGCACCGACCGACCCCGATGCCGTCGCGACGAGCGCGGCCGTCCTCCTCGCCGATCTCGTCGAGCCAGCCCCAGTTACGAGACTGCCTCGCCCTCCCGCCCGATTCGCTCCCGGGGCCCTAGCCAGGGCGCAAACACCTAGCCAGCTGGGCAGTTGGGATCCCCGCCGATCATGGCGTCGTCTTCTCTCGCATCGCCTCGGCCGCCCAGGCCGCGAGGTGCGCTTGGACCGGAGCGGCAGCGAACCGCCAGAAGACGCAGAGCACGATCGCGACCGGCGCGAGCTGCGGGGTCGGGACCGCGAGCAGGACGGCGAGCAGTGGCGTCATCACCGGCTGGGCGAACGTTGAGTAGTGGAACTCGGTCGAGGGCCAGAGCGCGGGCACGACGAGCCACGCGGCGGCCTTCGCGTCGCGGCGCCAGAGGAGGATGATCGCAATCGCGGTCGGAACGAGCAGGATCGGGAAGTAGAAGGCGCTGTAGCCATTGTCGGACTGCTGCGCCAGACGAGCCGAGATCGCCCCGAACTGCTCCGCATAGTGGATCCACAGCGAGGGTGCCACGACGAACGTGGCGATCGTCAACACGAGCGCGAGGCCGACCCGTCGCAGCCGACGTTCGCCGAGGAGCGGGATGACTGCGTACACCTTGAGCGCGACGGCGATGGAGTCCGCCACCACGCCCGGACGGCCGGCCCC
>DATCGK010000570.1:0-8259 GCA_036508975.1 Candidatus Limnocylindrales bacterium | reverse complement strand
TCATGCGGACAAACCGGTCTCAGACGGACAACTGGTCCCCCGGCTCCCGCCCACTTCTTCGTGCCCGGATGAGGATGCGTACGCTGGGCACCACGCAGCTGGAGGTCGACATGGCGGAACGCCGACGAGTAGCGGTGATCGGGCCCGGCTTCATCGCACAGCGGCACCTGGAGGTCCTGGGCTCCGAGCCGGACGTGGAGATCGTCGGCATCCTCGGGCACCGTGAGGGCGCGGCCGCGGACGCCGCGAGGCGCTTCGGGGGCCGGCCGTACACGGACCTGGAGACGCTGCTGGAGCGCGAACGGCCCGAGGCCGCGTGGATATGCCTCCCACCCGACCAGCATGGCGAGTTGGAGCTGGCGTTGATCGAGCGCGGGATCCATCTGTTCATCGAGAAGCCGCTGGCCGGTGACACGGGGACCCCGGAGCGGATCGCAGCAGCCATCGCGCAGTCAGGGATCATCGCGGGCGTCGCCTACCACTGGCGAGCGATGGACACCCTGCACGAGGTCGAGGACATCATCGCAGCCAACCCCGTGAAGCTCCTCAACGGCCACTGGCACGACAGCGTCCCCGGCCCGGCCTGGTGGCGCGACGAGTCCCGCGGCGGCGGCCAGATGGTGGAGCAGGCGACCCACCTCGTGGATCTGTCCCGGCGACTCCTGGGCGAGGCCACCGTGGTCGCGGCCACGGCTGATCGCCACCGGCACCCGGACCATCCCGACATGACGGTCGCCGACGTCAGCACCGCGATCGTCCGCTTCGCGGCCGGACCCGTCGGCACGTTCACGGCCACGTGCATCCTGGGCGGCACGAGCGCGCAGGAAGTCCGCCTGTTCGCGGACGGGCTGGCGATCACGATCCGCCAGCAGGGCGTGCTGTACGAGGACGCACGCACCAAAGCGGTCACGGCCATAGATGGGTTCACGGGCAGCCGCCTCTGGGGAGTGACGGCCACCCGCTACGTGCCGACCGGCAACGACCCGTTCCGGGACGAGAACCGGACCTTCCTGGCCGCGATCCGTCACGGTGACCCGAGCCGCCTGTTCAGCAGCTACGAGGACGCGCTGCGGACGCATCGCCTGACGTGCGCCATCCGCGCAGCCGCCGCGGCCGGGAGCGCCCGACCGGGCTGATCCCCCCTTCATGGGACGCCGGTCGTCAGGCGGCCTGTGCGGCCGGCACTGCCTCCGGGTGCTCGTCGCCGAGCGCCACGTACAGCTCCTCCTCCTGCGCCATGTGGAGCCGCAGGATCGCGTCCAGGCCGTAGAGCACGCGGCGGAGGTCGGTGAGGTCCTCGGGGCCGGGGCCCTCCTCGGGAACCTCCGCCACCAGCCGGTCCATGAACCGGACCAGGTGGAAGATCTCGGTGTGGGTCCGGTGGAGGGCGGCCGTCACGTCGTCGTTGCCGACGGCGCTCGCGAGCAGCGGGAAGATCTCGCGGTCCTCGCCCTCCTCGTGCGGGATGAGCGTCCCGGTGAGGAACGTGCGGATCTGCTCCAGCTCCACGAGAGCCTCGGCCGACGGCAGGGAGCCGAGCCCGTCCGCGAGGGCACGGACGCGGGCGATGGACGGCGCCAGCTCGCGGTGCTCGTTGCGCAGCCGGATGCTGATCTCCGTCCAGCCCGGGATCTTGGGCGTCTTCTCGAGACCGCCGGTCAGCGCCCGCAACGCGTTGAGGATCACGATGACGTCGATGGCCTCCTGCAGCAGCGCGCCCGCGACGGGCGGCAGCTTGCCGGTCATCGCGAACAGCATCGCTGCGATGGACAGGCCCATGCCGATGGCCACGCTCTGGATGGCGATCGTGCGCGACCGGCGGGCGATGCGGATCGCCTCGGGCAGCCGGTCCAGGCGGTCCACGGTGATGACGATGTCGGCGGCCTCGGAGCTGGCCGTGGCGCCCCGGGCACCCATCGCCACGCCGACGTCGGCGGCGGCGAGGGCGGGCGCGTCGTTGATCCCGTCGCCGACCATCACGAGGATGCCGTCAGCCTCGGCGCGCTCGTCCGTGACCGCGTCCACCTTGTCGGCCGGGGTGCGTTCGGCCAGCACGGCGTCCACGCCGATCGCCGCCGCGACCATGTCAGCCACACCGTAGTGGTCGCCGGTCACCATGACCGTCCGGCGCACACCGGCACGCCGGAGCGAGCGGATGACCCTCGGCGTCTCCGGCCGGATCGGGTCTTCAAGCACGAGCGCCCCGACCAGGGCCCCGTCGACGGCGACGAACACGCTGGTCGCGCCCTCGAGGCTCACCCGCCGGCGGACGTCCCGGGCCCAGCTGGGCAACCCGGTCCCGCCACTGGCGAAGTCGGGTGTGCCAGCGAGAACCACGCGGCCGCCGACGCGACCGGAGACGCCGGAACCGGGCACCTCGACGACCCCCTCGGGCAGGACGAGCGCCACGCCGCGCTCTCGGGCACCCCCGACGATCGAGGACGCCAGCACGTGCGGCGAGACCTGCTCCAGCGAGGCGGCCACGCCCAGCACGTCGTCGGGAGTCCAACCGGGCGCGGTGACCACGTCGGCCAGGTGGGGACGCCCGGCCGTCAGCGTGCCGGTCTTGTCGAACAGCAGGACGCTGGCCCGCGCAAGGGACTCCAGCGCCCCGCCCCCCTTCACGATGATCCCACGGCGGGCCGCCCTGCTGATCCCGGCCACGATCGCGATAGGCACCGCGAGCAGCAGGGGGCATGGCGTCGCGACCACGAGGACCGATAGCGCCCGGACGGGATCCCCCGAGAGGATCCCGGCCAGCCCAGCCAGGCCGAGGGCAAGCGGGACGAACAGCAGCGCATACCGGTCGGCCAGGCGGACGAACGGCGCCTTGGAGGATTGCGCCTCCTCGACCAGGCGCACGATGCCCGCATAGGTGCTGCGCTCCGCGGTCGCCGTGGCCATGAGGTCGAATGGGGCGCCGGCGTTGACCGTGCCGGAGCTCACCGGGTCGCCGGCCTCGCGGGTGGCGAGGCGTGACTCGCCGGTCAGCGCCGACTCGTCGAGCACCGCCGGCACGCCGGTCACGGTGCCGTCCACCGGCACGACCTCCCCCGGCTTCACCAGGATCCGGTCGCCGACCTCCACATCCGCGATCGGGTGGTCCACGATCCCGCCGTTCTCGTGGCGGTGGACGGTTCGGGGGGCCCGCGAGACCAGTGCCGACAGCTCGCGATGGGCCCGGCCCGCTGCGTACCGCTCCAGCCAGTCCCCGGTCGCGAGCATGACGGCGATCACCGCGGCGGCGAGCGACTCGTTGAGCAGGAGCGCCCCGCCGATCGCCAGCACGGCGATGATGTCGACGCCGGCCTCGTGCGCGAGCAGGTCCGCGATGATCGAGGCGACCAGCCAGATCCCGACGATCACGGCCGGGACGGTCCACGCCCACCACGCGAGCGAGTCCTGGCCGGCGGCGGTCGCGACGAGGCCGAGCACGAGCCCGCCGGCCGTGAGGGGCAGCATGATGCGCTCGGCAAGCGAGTTGAGGGTATCCAGGATCTGGGTCATCCCCCGATCCTACCGGTGACCGCGCCCTCCAGACCGTGCCGGTCGGACCGGTTATCCGGTCGGCGGGACCCGTCGCCCGTGACCCCGTGGCAAGTGACCGCATGGGCCGGCCGGCGCCCCGCCGAGGAGATCATCGGCCCACGCCCCGACGCCACTCCACACGCGATCCACGCCGGCGGCCAGGAAGACCGACGCGGGCGTCGTTGTCCCGACCGCGACGAACGTCGCGCCGGCTGCGCGGGTCATCTCGAGGTCAACCGGGGTATCCCCCACGTAGGTCGTGGCCGCCGGGGCGACCCCCAGCTCGTCCAGGGCCCGCAGGAGGGCCTCCGGGTGCGGCTTCGAGCGGGCCACGTCATCCGAGTAGAACGCGGTCTCGAACACGCCGGCCAGGTTCAGGCGGGCGATGCTGGGTTCGACCACGGCCCTGGTGGAGGCGGTCACCAGGCCGACGCGGATGCCGTGGGAACGGAGGCGGCGCAGGGCAGTCCTCGCCCAGGGCATGGCGCGCGGCCGCATCTTCACCATCTCGTCGCTCCACCGCCGAGCCATCTCGTCCCAGACGTCCTCCGGGATCCGCAGCTCGCGGTACGACTGGCGCCAGTCTGGCGTGTAGCGCTCGCGGAACCACTCCCGGCTCATGGAGATCCCGTACGAGCGGAGCGCGATCACGTTGGCGCGGTAGATCATGGACATCGTGTCCACGAGGGTCCCGTCCCAGTCGAACAGGACGGCATCGGGCAGGCGCTTGGTCGTCACGGGGCGATCGTAGGCGACCCGGCCCGGGTCCGGATCGCTAGTGTCTCCTTGCGGAAATAGCTAGACGCTTATGGCGATCACAGCTACGCTCCCCGACATGGCTAATCACCCAGCGCCCCGATTGCCGGTCAACGAGTCCGATCTCGAGATCCTCCAGTCGCTCGTCCGAGCGGGGACGACGGAGCAGCGGCTGGTCCAGCGCGCCAGGATCGTCCTTCGGGCCGCGGAGGGTATCCCCAATCGGCGGATCGCCGCCGAGATCGGGGTGGCGCCGATGACGGTCCTGCTGTGGCGGGGGCGGTACGAGCGCGCCGGCCTGGCCGGGCTGGCCGATGAGGACCGCTCCGGCCGCCCACCGACGTACGGACGGGACGAGCGCGACCGGGTCATCGCCCTGACCCTCGAGCCACCGTCCGACGGGACGACCCACTGGAGCGCCCGCCGGCTGGCCGATCGGGTGGCGATGAGCGAGACGACCGTCTGGCGAATCTGGCAGACCGTCGGTCTCAAGCCCCACCGGACCGAGACGTTCAAGTTCAGCACGGACCCCGATCTCGAGGCGAAGATCCGCGACGTGGTGGGCCTCTACCTCGCCCCGCCCGAGCGGGCGATCGTCCTGTCGCTCGACGAGAAGACCCAGATCCAGGCGCTCGATCGGACAGCGCCAATGCTGCCGATGCGCCAGGGGCAGGTCGAGCGGCACACCCACGACTACAAGCGCAACGGAACGACCAGCCTGTTCGCCGCGCTCGAGGTGGCCACCGGCAAGGGCACCACCGAAGCCCGGGTTCGCCACACCGGAGCTGACTTCCTCGCCTTCCTCCGCCATGTCGAGCGGGCCTATCCCACGGGCGACCTCCATGTCGTCCTCGACAATGTCAGCACCCACAAGACGCCCGATGTCCGAGCCTGGCTCGAGCGGAACCCGCGGATCACCTTCCACTTCACGCCGACCTCGGCCTCGTGGATGAACCAGATCGATACGTGGTTCGGGATCCTCACCCGCGGGGCGCTCCGCCGGGGCAGCGTCGGTTCGGTCAAGGAGCTCATCGCCAAGATCGAGCTGTTCACTGCCAACTGGAACGCTGGATCCAGCCCGTTCACCTGGGTCAAGACCGCCGACGAGGTCCTCGCCAAGGCGGTCCGCAAACGCCCAGCCAATTCCGAATCGCGACACTAGAAGTGTCCTGGAAACGGACGGCGCCGGCGCGTCAGCTTGCGCCGCTGGTCACGGCCTTCGCCACGACGGCTCGCCGGACGCGCTTTGCCGAAGGTCTACCGATGGATCGCAAGTACTGGAGGGCCGTGTCCGTCGTGGCCTCGTACCCAAGCTGTGTCTGCACGAACGTCATGCGACGGCGAGACCAGGCCGGCGTCAGGTCTTGGTCCCCACCACGAGGACGCCCTTGACCGCTGGGTAGTTCGAGTAGTACCGCTTCGTCCAGTGGAGTTTGCCGTGGTCGTAGATCGACACGGTGACCCACACCTTGGCGCCGTCCGCCGGGGCGTTGTTGCGGTACGAGTACCCAACGGGCTTGGTCGGATCCTTGACGACCGTGTCGATCGCGCGCGGGCCGTTCTGAATGACCGTGTTCGTGATCTTCGTGGTTCGGCCGTTCGGCACGCTCCAGATCTTGAACGTCAGCCACCGCTTGCTGCCGGCGTGGGTGATGGTCCGCTGGATCAGGATCGGGTATGCCGTATCGTTCTTGAAGCTCATCGTCTGCTTGGCCGTGCCGACGATCCACACGGTGGCGTCGAGGCCCGGCGGATACCGGGTGATGAATTCGTTGTGGTTCTGTCGGGCGAGCGGCACCATGCCTGCATGGATCGCCGCGTTGAACAGCGTGGTGGACGTGGTGCAGATGCCACCGCCGAACGCTCCCGTGACGGTGATCTTGCCGCCCTCGATCGCGTTGCCCGGGCCCTCGCCCGGGAGCTTGCGCAGGTCGCCGACGACCTTCCAGAAGTCGAACGTTCCGCCTGCCGGCACGACCGTGCCGTTGATCTTCGTGGCCGGCGCCTCGATGTTCCCGCCCCAGTGGTTGTTGACGATGACCCAGTAGTAGACGCTGAACGAGCTGATGGGCCGCATCTTGGCGGCGAACGCCTTGGCCTGCTCGGTGGTGACCGCGGGCGCGACGACTGCGACCACCGGCTCGATCGTGCCGTCCGGAGTGCCGGCCTGGCGCGCCGTCAGCACGTTGAGGACCACGGCCTGGGTGGCCGCTGCATCCAGCGTGCGGCCCTCCCTGCTCGTTCCGGTCGCGACGACGTGGCTCCCGCTGAGCTTGTACCCGGCGTTCTTGACGGTCTGGTTGACCGCCTTCACGATCGGCTTGAGGAGCGGGGCGATGCCCGCTTCGTCCACCACCGGGGCGATGCCGCCGTCCGCGGTCGCCGCAAACGAGATGAGCTTGCGGATGCTGGCGCCATGGATCGTCCAGGTGTCGCCGCCGCGCGTCAGCACGACGTCCTTGGCCATCCGGTCCGCGGCGGCTGTCGCGGCCTCCGCGTCGGCGGTGGTGATGGCCGGGGCGCCGGTCGTGAACGGGATGTCGAGGCGGATCTCGGACGGCGCATCAAGCGGGCTGATCGCGGCGTCGATCGCGGCGGCCAGGGCGGCGCGGTCCACGACCCGGCCGTCCACGGACGGTGTCGTCGTGTAGGTCCCGTCCTTCCCCAGGGCGAGGGTCGCATTCACCGGCGCGCGGTCGATGGTCTTGGCGACCGCGTCAACGGCCGCCGTGAGGCGCGCCGGATCGTAGGTGACGGCGGCGCCGAGGATCACCCCGCGGATGGCGGTCTGCGGGGCACCGATCAGGTCCGCCACCGGCTCGCCCTGGCGTCCCGCGGCGAGCGCCTCGCCCAGCATCATCTTGACGTCCGGGGCGCGGCCGAGCTCCCCGTAACCGACGGTGAGCTCGCCGTCCGGGCCCGCGAGGAGCAACTGCCCGGAGCCCAGCGGCGCGTAGGCGTCGGAAAGCGCCCTGCCGGCGGCTTCCGGGGTGAGACCCGAGAGGTCCGTGGTCCCGACCCGGACGCCCGGCAGCACCCGGCCACTGTACTGCTGGCCATAGGCGAACAGGGCCCCCCCTCCCGCGCCGACGACGAGGACGACGCCGAGGAGGAAGGCGATCGCGAATCGGAGGCCCAGCGAGGACCCTCGTCGACCGGGGGTGGACGGTGCGGTTTCGAAGCTCATCGTTGTTCTCGAATCTCGTTGCTCGTCACCGGGACGGGTGCACGACGCCGACGCATATCTTGCCGCCTCCGCGCAAGCGTGTCATCCGGGAAGATTGCGACCCCCCCTGTGACGATCGGGAGCGGCTAGGGGTTTCGCGGCAGGACCACGACCCGCCGGTTCGGCTCCTCGCCGATCGACTGGGTGAACACGTCCGCGTTGTCGCGCAGGGAAAGATGGATCCAGCGGCGCTCAAGGGCGGGCATCGGCTCCAGCTGGAGCATCTTGCCGGTCTCGACGACGCGCTGGGCGGCGCGGGTCGCGAGGTCCGCGAGCTGGCGCTCGCGGCGACCGCGGTAATCCTCGACGTCCACGAGGACGCGGGTCCACTGGCCCGTGCGGCGCGAGAGCATCAGGTTCACGAGGTGCTGCAGCGCGGACAGGCGCTCGCCCTTGCGACCGATCAGGGAACCCAGGGCCTCACGGTCGGCGCCCTCGCCCACCACGTTGAGGCGGCTGGTCTCGCCCTCGCGGATCTCGACGGTGACTCCCTCGAAGCCGAGGTGGCCCATGAGGGTCTCGAGGATCTCGCGGCCCGCGGCGAGCGCCTCGGGCGTCGCCTCCGCGGCCTCCAGCTCGGCGCGCTCCATCGCGAGCGAACCGCGCGCCGTCGCCACCTGGGCGACCTCGGCCGGAGTGAGCTCCGAGCCGCCGCGGGCCGGACGCTCCGTGCGATCGTCACGGCGGGGTCCGCGATCATCGCGGCGTGGGGGGCGGTCGCCGGCGGGGCGGTCGTCACGGCGGGGCGG
>DATCGK010000569.1:0-3404 GCA_036508975.1 Candidatus Limnocylindrales bacterium | reverse complement strand
CGCCAAGGCTCGAGAGCGTGCCGCCCGGCCGCAGGCAGCGCAGGGCGTTCTCGAACGTACCCTGGGTTCCAAGCGCCTCGATCGTCACGTCCGCGCCGCCCCCAGTCAGCCGCTTCACCTCGGCGACGACGTCGACCTGCGTGAAGTCAAGGACGACGTCGGCGCCCATGCGCAGGGCCATCTCGAGACGGACGGGGTCACTGTCGATACCGACGATGAGGGTCGCGCCCATGAGCCTTGCGCCGGCAACGGCGCACAGGCCGATCGGTCCGAGCGCGAACACAACGACCGTATCCCCGAGCCGCACGTTCCCCGACTCAGCACCGCTGAAGCCGGTCGAGGCGATGTCGGCGAGGAGCACCACCTGCTCGTCTGAGACGCCGTCGGGGATGGGCGCGAGGTTCGCCTGCGCCGAGGGGACGAGGAGATACTCGGCCTGCGCCCCGTCGATCGTGTTGCCGAAGCGCCAGCCACCGAGCGCCTCGTATCCCGCGCCGTGGCCACACTGGCTCAAGTGGCCGGACAGGCAGGCGCGACACTGGCCGCAGGGCGTGATCGCACCGACGAGGACACGCTGGCCGATCTCGTAGCCGGTGACGCCGGGCCCGAGCTCCTCGATGATGCCAACCGGCTCGTGACCGATGACCAGCCCCGGACGGACCGGGTACTCGCCCTTGACGATGTGGACGTCCGTGCCGCAGATCGTCGTCGTGGTGACCCGGATCACCGCTTCACCGGCGCCAGCGTGGGGCCGGGGGACCTCGTCGACGCGGATGTCGCCCGGGCCGTGGAACACGGTGGCTCGCATGGTGTCGGAAACAGAAGCGCTCATAAGACCTCCGCGCTTACTCGAGCGTTGTCCAGAGCCCGCCGAGGCGCCTGGCTCTGGCATCCAGCAGGAGGGGCGCAGTCGGCCCCCGCCCCACCCAAGGCTTCACCCGCTAACGACCTCGTAGAAGCGAGGTTTTGGCTTGCCGACGAAGAGCGGCAGCACCTTTGCCCAGGCTTGGTCGCGCTCAGGGCTGTGGTGCATCCGCATGAACGTCTCCTCGCTCTCGTGCTCGATGATCGCGACGTAGCCGCCCCGCCGGGCGCGCGCCTCCAGGAGCCGCCGGGAGACGAACCCGGGGAAGCGCGCGTAGACCTCGTCCGACGCGACGAACCAGTCCCGGAAGTCCCGGTCCCGTCCCTCGCGGATCGGAGGGAACTCCATGATGTTGACGAACATCGCCGCTTCCATCCTTCCCCGGGCAGCGGCTCGCCCCTCCGGATCGCGACGACCGACGCGCCGAGGTTGCGCACCTGGGCGCCGAAATCGTTGAAGTAGTACTCGCGGGTCACCTCGTGGCCGGCCGCCTCGAGCACCCTGCAGAGCAGGTCCCCCACGAACGCGCCCCGCGCGTTGCCGATGTGGAGCGGGCCTGTCGGATTCGCGGACACGAATTCGACGTTGACGCGGTGCGGCGCCGCGGCCGGGACGTGGCCCCAGCCGTCCGGGCGCGCCAGGACAGCGCCGACGACGTCCGCGAGCGCCGCGTCCGCGAGCGTCAGGTTGAGGAAGCCGGGCGCGGCGACCGCCACGGCCCCGACGATGGAGCCCGGGCGTGCGGCGTCCGCGGCGAGCTCGGCGGCCAACGCTTCGGCGATCCTGAGCGGCGCCATCCGGCACGGCCGGGCCAGCTTCATCGCGAGGTTCGACGAGAGGTCGCCGTGCTCCGGGTTCGCCGGGCGCTCGATCTCGATCGCCGGCCGCTCGATCGCCGCAACGTGCGGCAACGTGCCGGCGGCCGTCGCGCGCTCCCACGCGGCCCCGAGCGCAGCACGCGCTCGCGAGCGGAGCGGCACGAACGCTGCTGGCTCGACGGGCTGGGTCATGCGGCCTCCCGGGGGTGAAGCTCGGTGCGGGGACGGTGCCGCTCCTCGTGGGCACGGCCCGGCCCGCATCGTAGCCCACGGACGCGAGCCCGGTCGCGGGCGGCGGGCCGTCAACGGTGCCCGCATCGGCGGTGTCCTCGTCAGTGGTACCCCCGGACCCGGGTACGGCCGTACCGTGTCCTCCCGGTACCGTTCCGGTGCACGTGCGCAACGATTCATCGGCCATTTGGGCGGTTGAGTGCGGTTCGGAGCGCCGTTGGTACGCCACGAGTACTAGACGATGGACCGCGCACTGCGCACAATGTGCCTTGCGAGCAGGGTCCAATGGCACGGCGATTCCTCCCCAGACGGCCCGGTCGCATCAAAGTCATTCTGCGGCGCATTTCTGCCGCACCTATCGGGGACAGGAGCATCGATGGACACCAACATTGGGCGCCGCAAGCGCGCCACCACATTCCGCAGGGCGGGCTGGCTCGCAGTCGCGAGCATGACGACGCTGGCTCTCTTCGGGCCGGCGGCTGGAGCGGCTGCAGGCGCGAGTGGCGCGATCTGGACAACCTCCGCGACATGCGTGAGTCCGGCTCCGCAAGATCAGAACCTGTACGCGGTTGGCGACACGGTTCACATTCGGGGCAGCAATTTCGACGCAAACACGGCGCTGCCTTGGTCGATCACCGGTCAGCCGGGTGGCGCCAGCAGCGACCCGAACATCATCGTCGCGAGCGGCAACGTCACGACTGATGCCATGGGTGCCTTCTGTGTCGCTGCCTACATCGTCCTGCCTGGCGATGATGGTGAGTACACCGTCGATGTCGTGGGCGCGTCGAAGAACGACAACTACCGAGTGAACGGCGTCGAGCCGAGCCCGAGCCCGTCGCCGAGCCCGAGCCCGTCGGTCGAGCCGTCGGTCGAGCCGTCGCCCACGCCGACGCCCGTCGACATCACCCTCTGGAAGTACATCTGCCCGACCTACAGCGTCATCCCCGCCAACGTCAACCCGACTAACCTGGACGCCACCGGCGGGCACGGCGGCGAGCTCGACACGTCGTATGGGACCGCCATGGTGAACCCCGCCACCGATGTGCCCGCGGGTTGCACCCCGAAATCCGGCTGGCAGTTCACCCTGACCGCCGGCAACGGAGGTGCCGTCATCGCGACGCCGACGACGGGCGACAACGGATCGGTCGTCGTCCACCTCACCGGCGCGAACGCCGACCTCGTCAAGAACGAGACCTGGGGCAGCGGCGTCTTCGTAGTCGAGGATGTCAAGGCCGGCTACGACTTCGGCGCCCTGCGCTGCTACACGGACATCCACAACGGCGACAACCTCGAGAACATCATCGGCTGGAACGGCGAGGACGCCATAGCGTGCATCGCCTACAACATCGTGACGCCGGAAGTCACGCCCACGCCCTCGCCGAGCCCGTCGGTCGAGCCGTCGGTCGCCCCGTCGGTCGCCCCGTCGGTCGCCCCGTCGGTCGCCCCGTCGGTCGCCCCGTCGGTCGCCCCGTCGGTCGCCCCGTCGGTCG
>DATCGK010000568.1:0-6885 GCA_036508975.1 Candidatus Limnocylindrales bacterium | reverse complement strand
CAGGGGTTCCGGCCGTCGCCTGGTTCCGGCCGTCGCCTGGTTCCGGCCGTCGCCTTCAGCCCGTCCCAGTTCGTGGCCATGATCGTTTCATGTGCACGTCCAGGGGAGCCGCACCGCTTGCGCGTCGTGGAGTGTGGTCCGCGGCCCCCTTGTCGGGCGGCGTGCACATGAGCAGCGCGGCTCCCCGTCCAAGCCATGCCTCGAGGCCCGTCCGCGGTGCCACGCCGCTCCCTATGCCGCCTCTTGCTGGTCACGCGCACATGCAAGGATCACGGGGCGGCCTTGGGCGGGGCGGCCTTGGGCGGACGATCGACGCCTCGACCATCGCTGCATGAGTACCCGTCTCCTGCGCGTCCTGGTTGCGCCCGACTCCTTCAAGGGCAGCCTCACCAGCGTTGAGGTCGCCCGGGCGCTGGCCGCAGGCTGGCGGCGGGCCCGCCCGGGCGACGAGATCCGCCTGGCCCCGCTCGCGGACGGCGGCGAGGGCACCCTCGTGGCGATCGAGGCGGCCGGCGGCTGGCAGTGGCGTGAGGCTGACGCGCGGGATCCCCTCGGCCGGCTGATCCGGGCGCGATGGCTGGCAAGGGACGACGGACGCGCTGCCGTGATCGAGATGGCGGCGGCATCCGGCCTCTCGCGGTTGACGGCCGCAGAGCGGGACGCGGTGAACGCCACGACCGCCGGGACCGGCGACCTGCTCCGGGCCGTGCTGGACGCGGGGATCCGGGAGGTTGCCCTCGGCATCGGCGGAAGTGCCACGACGGACGCGGGCGCCGGCATGCTCCGGGACCTGGGCGCCACCGTGAGCGAGGACCTCGCGTCCGTGGACCTGTCCGGCCTCGACCCGCGCCTCGCGGAGACGGGCCTCCGGATCGCGTGCGACGTCTCCAACCCGCTCCTCGGACCGGACGGCGCGGCCGCCGTCTACGGGCCCCAGAAGGGCGCGACACCCGAGCTGGTCGCCACCCTGGACGAGCGGCTGGCACGCTTCGCGGACGCCCTCGAGGAGGCGACCGGCCGCCGCGAGCGCGACACTCCGGGGGCCGGGGCCTCGGGCGGGCTCGGGTTCGGGCTCCTGTGCCTGGCCGGACACCTCGCTTCGCTCCGCCTGGAGCCCGGCATCGACCTGGTCATGCGCGAGGCCGGGTTCGACCTCGCGCTGGACACCGCCGACCTCGTCATCACCGGCGAGGGCCGGATCGACGCCCAGACCGCCTTCGGCAAGACCGCCCTGGGGGTGGCGAAGCGGGCCCACGACGCCGGTGTGCCGTGCATCGCGGTAGGTGGCGGCGTCACCCCGGACGGGATCGAGGCGCTGGGCGGCATCGGCGTGACGGTGGTGCCGGTGAGCGAGGGGCCGCAGACCGTGGAACAGGCGATGGCGGCCGGAGCGGCACCACTGGAGCGGTGCGGGGAGCGGATCGCGCGGCTGGTGTCGCTGGGGCGGGCGCAGGAGATCGAGAGTGTCCATTGACTAAGTCCATAGGACTAAGTCATCATGGTGGCATGGCAGTCGTGAATGTCCACGAGGCAAAGACCCACCTCTCGCGCCTGCTCGAGCGCGTCGAGCGCGGCGAACGGATCGTGATCGCGAGGGCGGGCCGGCCGGTCGCCATCCTCCAGGCGATCGAGGCACCGCCGCAGCGGGTGCCGGGCCACGACCGGGTCGTGATCCACGACGACTTCGACGATCCGTTGCCGGAGTTCGCGGACTACCTGGGAACGGCCGATCGATCGCAGGACGACCCGCGGTGAAGGTCCTCCTCGACACCCAGGCGTTCCTCTGGTGGATCTCGGACGCAGACCGGCTCACCCCCCGCGCTCGCGCGGTGATCGCCGATCCCGGGTCCGAGGTGCTCGTGAGCGTGGCATCGGCCTGGGAGATCGCGATCAAGAGCGCGACGGGACGGCTGGAGCTCGAAGGGCCGGCGGAAACCTACGTCCCGGACAGGATCCGGCAGCACGGGTTCGGGGTGCTGCCGGTGGAGCTCGGCCATGCGCTCCGGGCCGGCACCCTGCCGCGCCATCACGGCGATCCATTCGATCGCCTGCTCGTCGCCCAAGGGCAGGTCGAGGATGTGCCCATCATCACCGCGGATCCGCTGTTGAACCTCTACGACGTCGAGACGATCTGGTGAGCCCGAGGCCGTCCGCGGCGAAGAAGCCAGCGGCGAAGAAGCCCACCGCCCGGAGGACACCCACCCGGAAGCCGGCGGACCCGGTGAGGCGCTGGGCGTCCTACCTGCGCCGCTACCGGCCGGGCCTCCAGCGGTTCGTCCTGGACGGGCTAACCGCGGCCTACGGCGAGCAGACTTGGAGCTCGCGCCTGGACCCCACGAGCGAGCTGATCCTCACGATCCTCACCCAGAACACCGCCGACGTGAACGCGGAGAAGGCCTACGAGGCGCTGCGCGCCGCCTACCCCAGCGACAAGGCGCCGGAGGTCCACAAGCACGGCATCGGCTGGGGCGGGGACGGCCTTTCCGTCGCGCCGCCGCCCGACTGGACCGCCGTGGAGCACGCCCCGCTGCCCCAGCTGATCGACGTCATCCGGCCCGGCGGCCTCGCGCCCCAGAAGGCACCGCGGCTCCAGGCCACGCTCCGGTACATCCGCGAGCGCCGCGGGGACTACTCGCTGGAGTTCCTGGGCGAGATGCCCGCCCTCGAGGCCCGGGACTGGCTGACGGCCATCGACGGGATCGGCAAGAAGACCGCCTCGATCGTGCTGGCCTTCTGCTTCGGCGCCCCCGTGATGGCCGTGGACCGCCACGTCGAGCGCGTGTCCAAGCGCATCGGCCTGATCCCGGAGACGGCGACGGCGGACCAGGCCCACGACCTCTTCCTGGGGATCCTGGAGCCGGACGAGATGTACGCGGCGCACGTGCTGCTGATCCACCACGGCCGCGCGATGTGCCACGCCCAGAACCCGGCCCATGACATCTGCCCGCTCCGCGCGCGCTGTCGCGCCGTGAACCCGAAGGCGCCGTGAGCCGCCCCGGTCGCGTGCCCCTCATCCTCGACGTCGACACCGGGATCGACGACTCCCTCGCCCTCCTGTACGCATGCGCCAGCCCCGAGGCGGACCTGGTGGCGGTCACCTGCCTGTCGGGCAACGCGACCGCCCAGGACGTCCAGCGGAACACGCGGGCGCTGCTCGAGCTGGTTGGCCGCGGCGACGTGGAGGTGGCCGTCGGGCGCGAGGTGCCGCTCCTCCGCGCCCTCGAGATCACGCCCGAGACGCACGGACTGCACGGCATCGGATACGCGGAGCTGCCGGATCCGACGGGATCCCTGTCCCCGCGCTATGCGCCGGACCTGATCGTGGCCGAAGCCCGGCGGCGGCCCGGCGAGATCACGCTGGTCACGCTGGGCCCGCTCACCAACCTGGCAGTCGCGGTGCTGATGGAGCCGGATCTGCCACGCCTCCTGCGGCGCTGGGTCGCCATGGGCGGGACGTTCCGGGCGCCCGGCAACACCACGCCAACGACAGAGTGGAACATCCACTGCGACCCGGAGGCAGCGAAGGTCGCCTTTGCCGCGTGGCAGACCGCCATCGATGCTGATCCGGGCGTGCCGCGCGCGCTGGTCCTGGGCCTGGACGTCACCGAACGGGCGCGGATCCTGCCGGCGGACGTGGCGGAGCTGGCGGCACGGGCCGGCAGCACGGGGGACCTTGCCCTCGACCCGGTCCGGGCTGCGTCCCCGGGCCACCGCTCCGGAGCGAGCAACCCCGTCGTGCGCTTCGTGGCGGACGCGCTCCGCTGGTACTTCGAGTTCCATGCCCGGTATGACGGGTTCTACGGTGCCTTCATCCACGATCCGCTGGTGACCGCCGTGGCGCTGGATCCCGATCTTGCCCGGTCCGAGGCGGTCGCCGTGGACGTGGACACCGCCGGCGGACGCGCGGACGGCCAGACCATCGCGGACTGGCGGAGGCTATGGGGCCGGACACCGAACGCGGACGTCGCCGTGGAGGTCGATGCGGCCGAGTTCCTGCGCCGTCTCGTGGCGCGCGTGGGCGATCTCGCGGCCTCCCGCCGGGTGTAGTCAACCGCGCCCGGGCGAACGGCACGCCCACGGCCGGGCCGGGCGAACGGCACGCCCACGGTCAGGCCGACGGGCCCGGGCTTCGGGCCGTTCGGCCGATCCAACCGGACGTCCTCCGATCGACCATGAGCCTGTTCGGAGGTCCCCGATGCGCATCCTGCTCGCCGTCGACGGCTCGGTCTCCAGCGACCGCGCCACGGAGCTCGTCTCCACGTTCACGCTCCCACCGGAGTCCGTGGTCCGCGTCGTCGCGATCCAGCAGCCCTTCCTCGACGTCCTCGCGATGTCGTGGGCGACGATCGGCGACTCAGCCACCAACACCGAGAACGAGGAGCAGCGGGATGCCCGCCACCTCCACGAGGCCATCGAGCGTGCCGAGATCAGGCTCCGTCGTCCCGGCCTGAAACTCGAGGGCTTCCTGGTCCGCGGCCGCCCGGCCAGCGCCATCGTGGACGAGGCCGGTGCCATGGAGGCTGATCTCGTCGTCATGGGCAGCCGAGGCCACGGCACGATCGCCACGATGGTGCTCGGCAGCACGGCCGCCGAGGTCGTCTACCACGCCCCGTGCCCGGTCCTCGTCGCGCGCGGCAGCACCCTCGGCCCGGTCGCGTTCGCCGACGACGGCTCGAAGTCCGCGCGTACGGCAGAGGCCGTCATCACGGCCTGGCCGCTCTTCGCGGACCGCGAGATCAGCGTGGTCACCGTCGCCGAGGTCGCCGTGCCGGTCGCCGCCGGGTTCACGCCCGGCCTGTACGACCAGGTGCTCGAGTCCTACACGAAGTCCGTGGACGACGCCCGGGAGAAGGTTGCGTTGGAGTCCCGCACCGCCGCCCACCGCCTGGCGGACGCCGGCTTCAACGCAACCCCCGTCGTGCTCGAGGGCGATGCCGCCGCCGAGATCGTGCGGTTCGCCGCCGACCGGCACATCGGCACGATCGTGATGGGGACCCGCGGCCACACGGGCCTCGCGCGGCTGTTCCTGGGCAGCGTCGCCCGAAACGTGCTGCTCCACGCTCACTGCTCGGTTCTGATCGTCCGCACCGCCCACTGAGGCAGGGTCATGGGCGCCTACGGGGCGCCGGACTGATCGAGGACGCCCCTCACCTCGCGCGCGATCTCCACGTCCTCCCTGGCGGCGATGACCAGGGTCCGGACCGGCGCGCCATCCGCGCCTATCTCGCGGTCATCGGGTCCCGACTGGTTGCTGTCCGGATCGAGCGCCACGCCCAGGAAGCCCAGACCGTCCGCGGTGAGCGCCCGGACGGCTGGCGCCCGCTCTCCCACCCCGCCGGTGAACGTGAGGACGTCCAGCCCCCCCAACGCGGCAGCCATCGCGGCGATCGAACCCCGAAGCCGGTGCACGTAGACGTCGAGCGCCAGACGCGCCTCCGGGTGGCCCTCGGCCGCGCCCGCCAGGATCTCCCGCATGTCGGCCGTGCCGGCCAGACCCAGCAGGCCCGATCGGCTCTCCAGCGTGGCCGCCAGCTCGGCCGGTGGCATCCCGGCGTGCTCAGCCAGCCAGAGGACGAGGCCGGGATCCACGCTGCCGGAGCGCGTGGCCATGACCAGTCCGTCCAGGGGCGTGAAGCCCATCGTGGTGTCCACGGACCGCCCGTCGCGAACCGCGGCGAGCGATGCGCCGGCTCCAAGGTGGCAGGTGACGATCCGCAGGCCGTCCTGGGTCCGGCCGAGGAGCTCCGCCGCCCGTCGCGAGGCGTACGCGTGCGAGAGCCCGTGGAAGCCGTAACGGCGGAGATCCCAGCGCCTGCGCCACTCCGGCGGAAGGGCGTAGGTGAATGCGGCGGCGGGCAGCGTCGAGTGGAACGCGGTGTCGAAGCTGGCGACGGCCGGCACGTCCGGGAGCACGGCGGTCACGGCCGTGAGCGCGGCGAGGGACTTCGGCTGGTGCAGCGGCGCGAGGTCCGTGAGGGCCTCCAGTCGCTGCACAACGCGGGCGTCGATCCGGACGGGGCCCGAGAAGACCGTCCCGCCGTGCACGATCCGGTGGCCCACCGCGTCCACCGCGCCGAGCCCGCGGATGGCACCTTCCAGCTCGCGGGCATCGGTGACGCCGCGCGGCGCCGGCAGATCGGCGGCACCCTCGACGGCGTCGCCGGGGCCGAGCACCCGCAGCTTGAGGCTGGAGGAGCCCGCGTTGACGACGAGGATCCGGGCGCCGGACGGCTCCCGGGCCGCGGGGTCGCTGCGGCCGGCGGGGCCGCTCATGCCACGCCGTGCGGCCAGGCCCAGTTCGCGATCTCGGGCGCATCCTCGCCCTCGAGCCGCGTGTAGGCCCGGGCCTCGATCCGCTTGTCGACCATCAGCTGGCGGACGTGGCCGGCCCTCGGGCCGAGGCCGGGGACGCGGTCGATGACGTCGATCACGAGATGGAACCGGTCGAGGTCGTTGAGCATGACCATGTCGAACGGTGTGGTGGTGGTCCCCTCCTCCTTGTAGCCGCGGACGTGGAGGTTCGCGTGGTTGGTGCGGCGGTAGGTGAGGCGGTGGATCAGCCACGGGTACCCGTGGTAGGCGAACACGATCGGCCGGTCCCTGGTGAACAGGGAGTCGAACTCGGCGTCCGAGAGGCCGTGGGGGTGCTCCGAGGCGGGCTGCAGCCGCATCAGGTCCACGACGTTGACGAAGCGGACCCGCAGGTCCGGCAGGTGCTGCCGGATCAGGTCCACGGCCGCGAGCGCC
Organism: Candidatus Limnocylindrales bacterium; assembly: GCA_036508975.1. Classification (GTDB taxonomy): domain Bacteria; phylum Chloroflexota; class Limnocylindria; order Limnocylindrales; family CSP1-4; genus CAIXZV01. Next base: position 138 of record DATCGK010000568.1, on the reverse strand, counting down.
TCGAGCGTGGGAACGTCGCCGGCGCTGGCGATCACGACATCGGGCTCGCCGCCCTGGTCGTTGCTCGCCCAGTCCCAGGTCCCGATCCCGCGGGTGCAGTGGAGGATCGCCTGGTCCATCGACAGCCAGTTGGGGCTC
>DATCGK010000567.1:0-2505 GCA_036508975.1 Candidatus Limnocylindrales bacterium | reverse complement strand
CCCGCCGCTCACCGGCGCCCAGCTCCGACGCCGTCGCGACGGCCACCGGATCCAACCCGGCATGCGCCGCGGGGCCATGCGCCGTCGCCCGGGCCTCCGTCGGATTGAGCGGGCCGCGCTTGACGATCGAGAGCACGCCCGACGCGGAGATTGCGATCGCCACGACGAGCAGCACGGTCGAGGTCCCGATCAGGTCCGAGACGGTACCGGCGATGATGATCGGCAGGAAGCTCGACACCGAGACGAGCATGTTGAGGACGCCGAACACCCGTCCTCGGGTGTCCTCCGGGATGTCCTCCTGGAGCTGTGTCTGCGACGGGATCGCCACGAACGCGTAGGCGACACCCGCCAGCAGGGCGATGAACTCGACGATCGCGAGCAGCGACGTGAAGTCCGCCAGCGGCATCAGGCCGGTGGCCAGCTCCGCCTTCTGCAGGAACTTCGCGATCGGCGCGGCGGCTACGATCAGCATGACGAAGATGCCCAGGGATACGAGTCCGCCCTCGATGATCCGGCGTCGCGGCAGGAGGTGTCCGAACGAGTTGAGGACCAGGATGCCTCCTACGACCCCGACCCCGAGCGGGAGGACCACCACCGCGAAGTCCTTGTAGGCGAGCCCCAGGGACACCGCCGCGAACTTGGGGCCGAGGACGGCCAGGACGCCGATGAGCGACGCCGCGGTCCCGAGATAGACGAGCGACCAGCTGATCGACTGGTTGGCGCGGATGAAGGCGATGCCCTCGCGGAGCTGGACGAAGGTCGAGCCCATGGCCTGTTCCGCGGCCGGGCTCCGAAGACGGCGCTTCGTCTGGGCTCTGGCAGCCACGACGGGAGGTTCGGATGGCAGCGTCCAGCAAAAGCCGGCCGCCATGAGGTAGCAGGCGGCGACCAGCAGGATCAACACAGGCGCGCCGAGCAGGGCCACGACCACGCCACCCAGCAACGCATACCCGACGGCGAAGGCGGCGTTGAGCGTGATGGTGAACACGCCGTTCGCGGCGGTGAGCTGGCGCTTGGGGACGAGCGTCGGGATCATCGCGGCCTCCGCCGGGGCGAAGAAGACCGTCACCGTCGAGATGAACGCGTTGAGCAGGAGCAGCACCGGCAGGAAGTCACCGGCCAGGAACAGCAGGACGAACAGCCCCGCGCGAGCCGCGTTCGTGACGATGAGGACCAATCGCTTGTCCAGCCGGTCCACATACACGCCGGCGACCGCCGAGAACAGGACCGCGGGACCGAGGAAGGTCAGGATCAGGAGGCTGACGGCCGTGTTCGACCCCGTCGCCGTGAGGACGATCACGGTCAGGCCGTAGAGGACCATGTTGCCGCCGATCTGCGTGAACAGCTGGCTGAGCCAGAGCAGCAGGAACGGGCGGTTGCGGAAGACCTCGAGTGCCCCGGGTTCCTCGGCCTCGGGCTCGCCGGCACCGTTCTCGAGCGCGATGGGCGGCTGGTCGCTCATGACATCCCGGGCCCCACGGCGGCGCTCAGCACCGGATCTCCCCGGCGGACGAACCCGGCGATCCGGCGCTCGAGCGCGCGGCGCTCGAGCAGCACGTGGCGGTGACAGCCCTCGCAGCGCAGGCCGATGTCGGCCCCGAGGCGGTCCACCAGCCAGGTCTCGCCGCCGCAGGGATGGCGCCGGCGAAGCCGGACGACGTCGCCCAGGAACAGCTCGAGCACGGGATGGCCTGACATCGGGTCGAGGGTAGCAGAGGGTGCCGAGCGGCCAAGGCCGGGGCTACCGGTCGGGTCAGAGCCGGGGATGCCCGAGCACGGGGTTGAGGTCGCGGTCCGTCGGCGGGATCTCGAGCAGGTCCGCGTCATTGACGGTGATCGTGACATCCGGGTATCGCGCGGAGAGCTGGGCGATGGGCCCACCGGCCCGCGCGAGCGACCCGGCAAGCGAGTCCGGCTGGCCGACCGCCCGGATCTCGAGCTGGCCCGACAGCGGGATCCCGGCCACCATCAGGGCATCGGCGGGGCCCGCCACCACGACACCCGGCACGATCCGGATGGCGCCGATCGAGATCGCCTCCGCTCCCGCGTTACGGAGCTCGTTGAGCAGCTGCTCCACGGCATCGCCCGGGAGTGCGCCGTCGACCGTCACCCTGACGCCGGTGCCGGTCACGCCCAGCGCCCCCGACCAGCCGAGGATCCGGTTGATGTCGGACCGGATCTGGCCGGTCGAGCTGTCGCCCCGTTCCACGGCCGCCGAAACGGACTCCTGCTGGAGCTCGAGCGTGCGGATCTCGTCGCGGAGCTGGTTGTTGCGGGTCGTGACGTTGGCCACGAGCTCCGTGAGGTCCTGCACCGAGAGCGCGGCGAGCCCCTGGTCGGCTGCCTGCGAGCGCAGCTGGGCCACTACCAGGAAGCCCAGGATCAGGAGGACGGCGCTCATCGTCAGGCGCCCTGACCGCCGGCGCATCAGGGCGCCACCGGGGAGGCCGCGCTCGGCGCCACCGTGGGGGCCGCGCTCGGCGCCACCGTGGGGGCCGCGCTCGG
>DATCGK010000566.1:0-2226 GCA_036508975.1 Candidatus Limnocylindrales bacterium | reverse complement strand
CCTGGCTGACCTCGACAAGACGCAGGCCGACGCCTACGCCGCTCCGTAGGCCTCCTCGCTTCCCGGGGCCGGCGCTGACCGTCACCGCCGGCCCCGGATCCTGCCTCGGGAAGGAGCCGGCATGGATCAACGGCTGGTCACCGCCATCATCGTCGTGCTGGGTGTTCCGGCGGTCCTCGTCGGCTACATCTGGCTGACCGAGCGATTCCTCGAGCGCATCGGCCAGCGGGCCCGGCCACGCCTGCGCCCATGGCTCTGGCTTGCGCCGGCCCTCGCCTTCCTCGTCGTCTTCCTGGTGTACCCGACGATCGGCAGCCTGATCCGGAGCTTCCAGAACGCCGCGGGCACGAAGTTCGTGGGACTGGACAACTTCACCTGGTTCCTCACGAACGACGCATCGCTCATCGCCCTGAAGAACAGCCTGATCTGGCTGGTGGTCCTGACCGGGCTGACGGTCGGACTGGGCCTCCTCATCGCGCTCCTGGTGGATCGCGTTCGCTACGAGACCGTGGCCAAGTCGGTGATCTTCGTCCCCCTTGCGATCAGCATGGTCGCAGCGAGCGTGATCTGGAAATTCATGTACGACTACGCGACTCCACCCGACCCGCAGGTCGGCACGCTCAACGCGGCGTTGGGGTCCGTTGGGATCGCGCCGGTTGCCTGGATCCAGATCTCCGACTTCAGCTTCAACTCGATCCTGCTCGTGGTCGTCATGGCGTGGATGTGGACGGGCTTCTGTATGGTCATCATCTCCGCCGCCCTGAAGGGCATCAACCCGGAGCTGCTCGAGGCCGCTCGCGTCGACGGGGCCAACGAGCGCCAGCTCTTCCGGGGGATCACGCTGCCGCTGCTGGCACCGACCCTGGCGGTCGTGATCACGACGATGGTGATCACCGCGCTCAAGGCATTCGACATCGTGTACGTCATGACGAGCGGCCACTTCGACACCCAGGTGGTCGCGTACCAGCTGATCAACGAGCTCTACAACTTCAACAACCCCGGTCGGGCGAGCGCGATCGGCATCGTCCTGCTCCTCGCGATCATCCCGGTCATGGCGCTCAACATTCGCCGCTTCCGCGCCCAGGAGGCGATCCGATGACCGCCGCGGTCACGCCGGCGGCCGTGGTGACGCAGCCGGCCGGACCTGGACGCGCATCGCGACTCGCGCGCCGGGTCCCCCTCCACCTCGTCGTCGTCCTCCTGATCGTGATCTGGCTGATCCCGACGATCGGGCTGCTCGTCAACTCGTTCCGGCCCCCGGAGGCGCTCACCCAGTCCGGGTGGTGGACGGCGATCTTCTCGCCGAGCCAGTTCACGCTGGACAACTACGCGCACGTCCTGGCCCAGAGCAACATCACCGCGGGATTCGTGAACAGCCTGTTCATCTCGATCCCGGCGACGCTGATCCCGATCATGGTGGCCGCCTTCGCGGCGTATGCGTTCGCCTGGATGAAGTTCCCGGGCCGGGACATCCTGTTCGTGGCGGTCGTCGGGCTCCTCGTGGTCCCGCTCCAGACGACGTTCATCCCGATCCTCCAGCTCTACGGTCCGAAGGGCCTGAACATCGCCGGCTCCTTCCTGACGGTCTGGCTCGCACACACGGGCTATGGCCTTCCGTTCGCGATCTACCTGCTGCGCAACTTCATGGGTGAGCTTCCGCGCGAGGTCTTCGAGTCGGCGGCCATCGATGGGGCCAGCCCGGTCACGTCGTTCTTCCGGCTGGCGCTCCCGATGACCGTGCCGGCGATCGCGGCGCTCGCGATCTTCCAGTTCCTGTTCGTGTGGAACGATCTGCTGGTCTCCCTGATCTTCATCGGCGCCCAGAACCCGGACAACGCCCCCCTCACGATCGTCGTCTCCAATCTGGTCAGTTCGCTCGGCGGTGGCTGGCAGTACCTGGCCGCGGCGGCATTCGTGACCATGGCGCTGCCGCTCGCGGTCTTCCTCGCCCTCCAGCGCTATTTCGTGCGCGGAATCGTCGGCGGCTCGGTCAAGGGGTGACCACCGTCCGATTGCCGGGGCGGGTGCGCCCGGCCTGGCCCGCGGCAGAGCCTCCCGCCTGCCGTGAACGCGCCTGATGCCCGATCATCGACCGCTCTACCCCGTCGACGCCTGGCGGATTCGGGAGCTCGCCTTCGACCCGGCGGATGCGGCCCGGAACGAGACGATCTTCTCGCTCGGCAACGGCCACCTGGGCCTCCGTGGGAACCTCGAGGAGGATGCCGG
>DATCGK010000565.1:0-3279 GCA_036508975.1 Candidatus Limnocylindrales bacterium | reverse complement strand
TCGCCCCGCTCGGCGGCCAGCCGGTCGGCCGCGCGGACCTGGCGCAGACGGGTCGTCATGAACGTCATCGCCTCGGCGCGACCAAGCGGGCGCACGCGCATCGAGACCGCACCCACGCCGTCCATCGCCAGCAGCGCCGAGAGCCAGCCGGGCTCCACCTGGGCCGGCCAGCGGCGCGACGGGACGAGCGCTGTCGCGACGCCCTCGCCCGAGATCATCGAGGGACCGACGCGGTGATCCTGACCCGCCCGGGCGAGCGTGTCCCAGAGTGACGCCAGCTCGTCCGCCCCCACCTCGCGGATACCGACACCGCGGTCCTCAGCCGTGCGCAGGACCGCGTCGATCGCGCGCCGCCGCTCGGGCTCGCTCGGCGCGTCGAGGAGCAGGTACGTCCGTCGCAGCCGCCGCTGCGCCGCGGCCAGCTCGCGATACAGCGCGGCGTACGCCGCCAGCGCCTTCTCCATGCGCCGGCCGTCGGCGCGCTCCGCCATGGCGGCGAGATGGTCGCCCGGGTCCCGCTCGGCTCGGACCGAGAGGACCTGGAACGGCCGACCGATGCTGTCGTAGAGCTCGGCGATCGCCTCGAGCGCGGCCTCTCGCTCGACGTCCCCCATGAGCTCGATGCTCAGGGGCGCGATCTCGAGACCGACGACCGTGGCCCGTCCGAGGGCAAGTGGGGAATGCCGCTGGCTCGCCGGATGCGGCGATCGCTCCGCCGCGCCACGGAGGCCCCGCCGGTGCCGAACGAGATGGAGTTGCGTCGTGTTGGGTTGCATGCCGCGACGATCGTCCGCAGCCCGTGCGATCTCAACCCTCTTGTGTGCAGTGGGGTGTACACGGCGCCAATCGCGGGGCATCCTCGGGGGAGTCGACAGTCCCGTAGGCCGACGCGTCCGCACGCGTTGCTGGAAGGCCACCGGGACGACATTGGCATCGCGATGCCGCGCTCGCAGTGGCCGGGGCGCTCCTCCAATCGGCACGCTCGTGCATGCTTGCGAACTACATACTGAGTATGTATCATGCCTCGGTCGGGTCAGAACGGCCCGTCGGAGGTCGTCCATCGATGTCGATCAAATACGGGCTGCTGGCACTGCTCGCCGAGGCACCCACCCACGGATACCAACTCAAGACGGCCTTCGAGCGCCGCACGGGCGGGTCGTGGGAGCTGAACATCGGCCAGGTCTACACGACGTTGCAGCGCCTCGAACGCGACGGTCTTGTCGAGACCGCGGACACCGGTGACGCTCGCAACGACTACAAGATCACAGACGCGGGGCGCACCCAGCTCGATGCATGGTTCGCGACGCCGGTCGTGCCCGAGGGACCCGCTCGCGACGAGCTGATGATCAAGGTCCTGCTCGCGGTGGCAGCCGCGGATGTCGACGTGACGGCCATCCTCCAGCGGCAGCGGACGGCGTCGGTCGCCCAATTGCAGGGCTACACGAGGCGCAAGGCCCAGGCAGATCCCCAGGCCGACTTCGCCTTCCTGATGATGATCGACGCGCTCATCTTCCGAACCGAAGCGGAAGTCCGCTGGCTCGACGCCTGCGAGGCCCGGATCCGCCAGCACCGACCGGTGAAGGAGCGCGCCCGATGACGATCATGGTCCAGCTCGAGGGCGTGACCCGCTGGTTCGGCAGCGGTCATACGGAGGTCGTGGCCCTGCACCCGACGGATCTGACCGTCAATGTCGGCGAGCTGGTCGCGGTCATGGGTCCGAGCGGCTCGGGCAAGACCACCCTGCTGTCGCTCGTCGGCGGTCTCGATCGACCGAGCGGTGGGCGGGTCACCGTCGCCGGCCAGGACGTCGGCGCGCTCGATCCACGCAGCCTTGCCGTACTGCGACGCCGCAGCGTCGGCTATGTCTTCCAGGACCTGAACCTGCTCAATGGACTAACCGCCCGCGAGAACGTCTCGCTGCCGCTCGAGCTCGATGGCCGGCCGCTGGCGGAGGCGCGTGCCGCGGCGGCTGAGGTGCTCGCGTCGGTCGGCCTGGCCGACCTCGGCGACCGCTATCCGGATGACCTGTCGGGCGGCGAACAGCAGCGCGTCGCGATCGCCCGGGCGCTCGTCGGTGGTCGGCGGATCCTGCTGGCCGATGAGCCGACCGGGGCGCTCGACTCGATCACCGGCGAATCGGTGATGCGTCTGCTCCGGACGCACTGCGACCAGGGCGGCACGGGCATCCTCGTCACTCACGACGCCGCCCATGCGGCCTGGGCGGACCGGGTCGTCTTCCTACGCGACGGGCGGGTCGTCGATGAGGCCCGCCACGCCGCCAGCCTGGAGTTCCCGGACGGGGCGCTGCCGATTCTCTCGCCAGCGGGATCCGCTCGGGCATGAGCGCCTCCGGCCGAGGAGCCGTGGTCCGGATCGCGCGGCGGGACATCGGACGGAATCGGTGGCGCAGCCTCCTCGTCGTGCTGCTCGTGATGCTGCCGGTGGCGGGCATGGTCGCTGCCGGAGCCATCCTCCAAACGATTACCCCGACCGCCGAGCGCACTGTCACCCATCAGATGGGCCGGGCCGATCTCCTCGTCCATCCGGTGGCCGCCGATGCGACCCTCGAGCACCTGCGCGACGGCGTGCCGGCCGGAAGCCGGATCGAACCGATCGTCATGGAAGCCGGCCGGCTCGTGCTCCCGGGCACCGAGGCGTCGATCATTCTCGGTTCCATGGACCTCGACGGGCTCGCTCGCGGGATGCTCACCGTGGTCGATGGCCGGACGCCTCGCGATGCGGGCGAGGTTGCCATCAGCGCGGCCGTGGCGGGGCTCGCGAATGTCGGGATCGGCGATCCGGTCAACGTGAAGGGGCTGTCATCGCCGACGGTGGTCGGCATCGTCGAGGATCCCTTTGACCTCAAGGCTCGCGTCGTCCTGCAGGACGCCTCGGCAGCCGAGGCGGCGCAGGCGCAGGGGGGAGCGACGTGGCTCGTGGGTCTCCCCCCGGGCTCCGACGCGACAGGTTTCGAGTTGGGTGCGGCGACCACCAACGGACCGGCGTTCCAGATCACCTCCCGAGACCGGGCCACCGTCCAGAACGAGGCACCCTCGGTGGCGATCGTCGTACTCGGCGGCCTCGCCCTCGTCGAGGCGGCCCTGGTCGCTTCGGCCGCGTTCTCGGTCAGCATCCGCCGGCGCCAGCGCGACCTCGGGTTGCTCGCGGCGACCGGCGCGGAACCCCGACATCTCGCCGGCACCGTTATCGCCGAGGGCATGCTCCTCGGCGCGGTCGGCGCGTTGGCCGGGGCGATCGTCGGCCTCGCTGGGGCGCTGC
>DATCGK010000564.1:0-4019 GCA_036508975.1 Candidatus Limnocylindrales bacterium | reverse complement strand
AAGCGCGACCGGAGGGCTGCCCGGATCCGGGCAGCGGACGCGTCCGGGTCCCGTGGCAGCAGCGTGACCGCGTCGCCCGAACCGGGGCCCACGTTCGAGGCGTCCACGCCGGCGTTCGCGCACACGAAGCCGTGCTCCGTCTCCACGATCAGGACGCCATACGCCATCCGGACGATCCGGCGGGCCTGCTGCATGACGACCTCGATCTGGCGCGGGTCACGGTCCCAGGCCTCCGCCCAGGCAACGGCCTCGGGGCGGGGGGTGATGGTGCGCAGGTCCACGATGGCGCCTTCGGCCTTGGACACGATCTTCTGGGTGACGACCAGAACGTCACCAGGCTGGAGGGGGAAGGCTCCGGGCGTGGCGGCGAGGGCGTCGCCGATCAGCGCTTCGAGGTCGTCGCCGGGGCGGACCTCCGGGAGGGGGACGAGGGCGAGGATCTCGACGCGGGCGACGACCTCGGCGTCGGCGGTGATGCGGGGGTCCTCAGCCGGCACGGAGCGCCTCGAGGTGCAGGGTCTCGGCCAGCAGCAGGTCGTCGGGCGTGTCGATATCCAGGGCGAGGACCCCGAGCACCTCCACGAATCCGGCTTCGGCCGATGACGCGAGCCAGGCGTGGGCGGCCCGGCTGTCACCGCCGAAGGCGGGATCGATCACGTCGGGCGGGGCGAGGAGCAGGGCATTCGTCCCACGGCCGTGGCGGTCCGGGGCGAGGACCACGCTGGGGGCGGCAACGGCATCACCAGCCGCGAGGACCGCGGCAAGATCATCGGCGGTCACGGTGGGGAGGTCCGCCGGGAGCACGAGGAGCCGGTCCGCCCGGATCGCAGCCCGCGCCTCCTGGAGGGCCGGGTTGAGGCCGCGGGACAGCTGGAGGAGGGGCCGGGCACCGGCCGCGGAGGCGATCCCAAGGACCTCCGGATCGGGCGAGACGACCACGACGTCGGTGACACCGGGCGTGGCGAGCGCCGCGGCCACCGTTCGTCGCAGGAGCCGTTCCACGAGGTCGCGGCGCTCCTCGGCGTCGAGCACGGCGCCCAGCCGGGACTTGGCGCCCTCGAAGGTCCGGACGGGGATGACGACGGAGGTCGCCACGGGATCGTTCACGTCACGATGCTAGCGCGCGGCGGGGTGGAGGCCCGAGGCCGCGATGACGGTCCGCACGACGCGGTCACGGACCCCGTCCCGATCCAGGTCGCCGCCCTGCTCGGCCACGGCGACGAGCGCACCATCGAGCAACATCGTCGTCGTGGCGGCGACCTCGTCCACGTCGGTGGCCGGATCCATCTCGCCGCGGTGGATGGCGTCCGCGGTGAAGGCGACCGAGAAGCCGCGCAGGTCGTCGCCGCGGCGGCGGAGCGCCTCGCGGATCCGCTCATCGGCGGGAGCCGCGGCCAGCGCCTGGAGGACGAGCGGCGCGCCGGAGATGAACAGCTCCAGGAAGAGCTCCTCCTTGCTGGGGAAGTAGCGGTAGATCAGGCCGACCGACACGCCGGCCTCGGCCGCGATGGAGGGGACGCTGGTCCACCGCCCTCCACTCGCGCTGAGCCCGCGCCAAGCGCCCCCAGCACCTCGACGGCCAGCCGGGCGCGCGACGGGTCGTCGGTCATGATCGTGTCGGTGACGAGCGTGCGAAGGCCGAGCGCCTCGATCGCGGCCGCCGAGTCCGCGTCCACCGCGTCCAGCACGAACACGTCCACGAGGGCCGCGTAGAGCCGGGCGACGCCCCGCGCCGACGACTCGAACCCCAGCGAGGCGAGCATCCGGTCCGCCGGCCCCTTGAGGGCTCGGCCGCCGATGATCGGGCTCACGGCCGCCACCGGGACGCCCCGCGCCCGAGCCGCCGAGACCAGGTCCCGCATCCCCGGCACGGCCAGGATCGGCCCCAGGGACACGAGCGGGTTGGACGGGCACAGGACGATTGCCTCGGCGTCGGCCAGCGCCGCCTCCACCTCCGGCGACGGCGAGGCTGCATCCATTCCCGGGAACCGGATCTCCTGAACCTCCGGCTCTTGTCGGCGGTGCACGAAGTACTCCTGGAAATCGAGCCAGCCCTCGGCGGTCCGCACCTCGGTGGCGACGGTCGCATCGGTCATCGGCAGGATCCGCCCCGCGATCCCCAGCGACGCCTGTGCCGCGACGCACGCCTCCGTGACCCGCGCCCCGGCCCGGACCCGCGCGGTGCGGGCGATGTGCAGCGCGAGGTCCCGGTCGCCCAGGGAAAACCATGTCTCCTCCCCGTATGCGCCGAGCTGCGCCATCACGGTGTGCGTGTCGCCCTCGATCCCCCAGCCCCACGCGACCTGCTCGATCCCTGCCAGGTTGTACAGGACGGTGTCGTGGTCCGGCATCACGAGCAGCCCGTGCCGGATGCAGTCGTCGCCGGTGTTGACGATGACGGCCAGCCGATCGCCGGCGCACGCCTGGAGCCCCTCGGCCAGCTTCGCCCCGCCCACGCCCCCGGCGAGCGCGACGATCGTCCCGGTCACCCGTTCAACTGCTCGAGGACCTCGCCGATCCGGTCGATCGTCTCGAGGTCGTATGGCGCCGGCGATTCGACCAGGACGTGGCGGAAGCCGAGGTCAAGGATCGGACGCAGGCCCTCCGCGACCTGGACAGGCGTGCCCAGAAAGGTCTGCCCCGTCTCATCGAACTCCTCGCCGTTGGCGGCGAGACGGGCCCGGTACGCGGCCATCGCGGCCTCCCGCGAGTCCCGGATCACGAGGTCCACGGTCGTCGTTCGCTCGATCTCGGCGTGGTCGCGGCCGATCGCCGCGCAGTGTCCGCGCAGGATCGCGTCGCTCGCGGCGAGCTCGTCCGGGCGCCCGGACATGTTCCACTGGTCGCCGTAGCGGGCGAGCGTCCGGAGCGTCTTCTTCGGCCCCGAGCCGCCGATCAGGATCGGCAGGCGTGCCTGGAGCGGCCGGGGCGCCACGAGGGCGTCCTTGAGGGTGTAGACCGGACCGTCGTGGGTGACCGTCTCGCCGTCGAGCAGGCGGCGCAGGAGCATGACGGACTCGTCCAGTCGGTCCAGGCGCTCGCCGAACCCGCTGCCGAAGTCGATCCCGAACGCCTCGTGCTCGCGCTCGAACCAGGCACCGCCGATGCCCAGGACGGCGCGGCCGCCGGAGAGGTGGTCCAGGGTCGTGGCCAGCTTCGCGGTCAGGCCGGGGTTGCGGAACGTGTTCGCCGAGACCATCAGGCCCAGCGTCACGCGCTCGGTGACCTGCGACCAGCCGGCGAGGATCGCCCAGCCCTCGAGGATCGGGCCCTCCCACGGGCCGACGATGGAGAGCAGGTGGTCCCACGTCCACAGGCTGGACGCGCCCGCCCGCTCCGCGCGGACGGCGGCGTCCCGGATGGAGGTCCAGCTGTCGGTCTGGGGCCAGAGCAGGAACCCGATCTTCGTCTGAGCCATGTCTTCAGTCCTCGAGGTGGTCGTAGACGCCGGTGACCCGCACCAGGTACGTGATCCGCGGCTGGGTGCGGAACGTGGCGATCATCGCCTCGTCCGGGCCTTCGGGGTGGTAGCGGTGGGCGAGCTCCACGATGTGGTCCCGCGCGGGCTCGACGTCGTCGACGACCTCGTCCACGAAGCCGGTGAGGCCCAGCCAGCGGTAGCCGCTGTCCGCGTCGATCACCGAGATGGCGACCCGCGGCTCGCGGAGGAGGTTGGCGCACCAGCGGCGGGGCAGGCGCCCGTTGAGGAGGATCCGGCCGTCGGGCTGGAGGCGGTACCAGACCACGGTCTGGCGGGGGGCGCCGTCGGCATCGGTGGTGGCGACCGTGGCGAAGCGGGCTGCGCCGAGGAAGGCACGGGCCGCATCGGAGAGGGTGGCGGGCGAGTTGGGCATGGGGCCATGGTAGCCCCCATGTCCGGCTACGGGTTGGGGCCGGCTACGGGCTGGGCGCCGGCTACGGGCTGGGCGTCGCCTCCGGGTTCGCGGTCGGCTGGGGACATCCGGCCCAGGCCTGCGTGCAGTCCGTCGGCGGGTTGCCGGGCGCCGACGCCGTGGGCC
>DATCGK010000563.1:0-2678 GCA_036508975.1 Candidatus Limnocylindrales bacterium | reverse complement strand
CATCGGTGGGTCTCCTGGCGACGGGTGGACACCATCCATCACTCAGGTGGCCGCGGAATGCAACACGATGCCGGGATCGTGAGCGGCCTGAGCACGCAAACGGCGCTAGGATGGCGACCCTCGCCACGTAGGTCACCAGCTGAGCCCGGGTGACAACGGCCACGCAAGAAGGGGGTGGGCTCCATATCCTCGAACAAGCGCCCTTGGGGTCCGGTCGTCCCTGAACTCGCGGCGGCCGGCGTCGTGTTGATCCTGGGTGCCGTGGGAGCCGCCAGGCTCGCTCTGGCCCCGCCGGCCGACATCCCGATGTCGCTGACGGCCTGGTCGGTCCTGATGCTCCTGTTGGCCGTCGTGCTCGCGGCGGCGGGAATCGATGGCGTCCGACGACGCCACTTCCTGTTCGTCGTTCTGGTGCCGGCGGCGCCAGCGCTTGTGAGCCTGGGCTACTTCATACAGACCGGTCAGACGGCCGTTCTGAACAACGTGTGGCTGTCCGTGGTCCTGATGGCCATGGTCGCATCCAGACGGTCGGACTTCGCAGGACCAAGGCCCTCTGTATGAAGGTCGCCGTTCATCCTGAGCCCGTTGCGCCATGGAACGTGACGCGGCCGCGTCGGACCCCGCCCGCGTGGCCGCCATCCTCGAGGTGACCGACGAGCAATGGGACCTTGTCACCCGACATGGTCAATGCACGCCTTCCCTCGGCAGAGTACCCGGGCGCCCCGACGAACGGCCGGCCGCGCGGCCCGTGAGATCGATCGTCCGGGACGCTCCCCGGATCACTGCCCGGCGAACATCACCTGGCGCCAGGTGTGGCCCCCATCGCGCGTCATCAGCAGGCTGCCCCCGGTGCTGGCGCCCGGTCCCGACGGTGCGATGGTGAGCACAACGCCCTGCGTTGGCGAGGTGAACCCGAGGTACGTGATGGAGGCCTTGCCGGTCTCCAGTGCGGTCTGCCAGGTCTGCCCGCCGTCGCTCGAGCGCACAATCGCGGACCCCTGCGCGGTCGTCCCGGTCAGGAAGGTCGAGTTCGCTCCCGCGCTCGCGATTCCGCCCGCGCCGCTGATCGGCACGCGCGTCCCGCTCTGCGCGAAGGTCGCCCCGCCGTCGTGCGAGGCGTACACGTGTTCGCCCTGGGGTGTGCTCCACTGGCCCACGTCGCAGGCGACGACGAGCTCGGTCGGGCTCGATGCGGCCAGCACGGCCGGCCCAGCCAGGTTGAGGCAGGGCGGTGTCCAGGCTGCCCACGTGCCCCCGGACAGGCGCGCGCCGCCGACCACGGTGCGGTCGACCTCGAGCAGCCAGCCAGCCGTGCCCGAGAGGACCAGCTGCGCCGCGGGTACGGGCCCCGCGCCGATCGGCACCGACACGCTCGAGAGCTGCCAGCTGTCGCTGCCCACCGGGCTCGAGGCGATGCGCACCACGTTCTGGTCGAACAGCACGGCCTGGACCGCGCCACCCGAGGCCTCGAGAGCGACCACCGTCGCCGACGCGGCGCCGGGGATGGTCAGCTGGCGCCAGCTCGATCCGCCGTCGTGGGTCGCCCACAGGTCGGGGCCGAAGGCCCAGCCGTCCCGCGGATCGGCGAAGCGCAGGCCGCTCACGCCCGAGCCCGCCGGGGACTGTGCCCCGATGCCGGCCGGGACGATCGGGGTGACTGGCGCCGGGATGCCCACCCACGTCAGTCCGCCGTCCGCGGTCCGCACGATGGAGGTGCAGGGCGCGGCGGTGCACGGCGTCGTGCCGAGCGCCCAGCCGAGGTCGGGCGAGGCGAACGTCACCGAGAAGACCTGGAGGCCGGCCGGTACGGGGCCCCCGGCGGGGCTGCTCGCCGCAGGAGTCGGCGCGGCAGAAGCCGCGACTGACGGCGCCGCAGAAGGCGTGGACGTGGGCGAGGCAATGGCCGGCTGGCTCGGGGAGAGGCTGGCGCCCGGGACGCCCGTGATGGCCGGGCCGTTCCCGGGGCGCATGATGATCACCACGCCGACGACGAGGACGAGCACTGCGGCGGTGGCGAGGCCGGTTGCGACCCGCATCAGGGACCTCCATGGCGCGACCGCCGGGCTGTTGAAGGGAATGGATGCCACCCGCGAGACGAGATGCTCGGGTGCCGGCTCGGACGCGAGGTCGCGCAGGACGGATCGCAGCTCGGGCTCGAATCGTTCGTCGCCACTCATGGCGCACCTCCCTCGTCTCCCGATCCCCGCGCGTCGCGCAGGTGACGCAGCGCGTCGTGAAGGCGTGACTTGACCGTGCCGGCGCCGACTCCGGTGCGCTCAGCGATCTGCTCGACCGTCAGGTCGGCGTGGAAGCGCAGCACGACGACCTCGCGGTGATCGACGCTCAGCGTGCGGAGCGCCGCGGCGAGCGCGTGGCGTCCCGCGATGGCCTCGGTGGGATCGCCCGTCCCGCGTTCGGACGTGCGCTCGTCGAGGATCTCGTGCACCGTCGGGCGCCGCCTGCGCAGGCGGTCGCGGCAGGCGTTCACGAGGATCCTCCCGAACCACCCGTCGAACCGCTCGGGATCCCGCAGCTCGGCGAACCGGCGCCAGGCGGTGAGGGCCGCGTCGTGGGTCGCGTCCTCCGCTTCGGCGCGGTCGCCGAGGATGAGGGTGGCGTAGCGGTAGGCGGCATCGAGGGCCCGACGGTCCACGAGGCCGGCGAACGCACGCCCTCGC
>DATCGK010000562.1:0-11674 GCA_036508975.1 Candidatus Limnocylindrales bacterium | reverse complement strand
TGGCCATTGCGGAGGTGCTCGCGTCGAGCACGATGCTCTCGCCGTTGTTGCATAGGGCAGCCGCGGCCGCTCCCATGCGCGTCTTCTCGTCCCGCTGGAGGCGCTCGCGGATGCTGAAGGCGGGCTCCGGACCGGTGCCGCGCGGGGCGATCGCGCCGCCGTGCGTCCGGACCACGCGACCCTCGCCCTCGAGGATCAGGAGGTCCTTCCGGATCGTGACCGCGGAGACGCCAAAACGCGTCGAGAGCTCGCCGACCCGGGCCCGCGCGTTGGCCGCGATCAGGCGGGCGATCTCGTCCTGTCGTTCGCGCGCGAAGACACCTTCGGGTGCACCGGCAGCCTGGGCGGTCAAGGACAGACTCCGCTCGACACTGGACTTCGGTTGGTTGCGATTGGGCACACTTTGCATCGTCTAGGGGCGGAAGTCAAGGCGAGATCCAACCAAACAGAAGGGATCGCAGCCTCCCCGTCACCCACGCCCAACGGGTGTCACCAGGACCTTGTGGCCGTCGCGGCGGGCGGCCGTCCGGAACGCCGCATCGAAGTCCGCGAGCGCGAACCGGTGGCTCACGACGGCGTCCACGTCCACCAGCCCGGCTTCCACGAGGGCGATCGCCCGCGGGTAGGTGTGGACCATCCGCCGCGAGAACCGCAGGTCGAGGCCCTTGCGACGCGCGGCCGAGGCCGTGATCGTCGACTGGTCGCCGACGGGGATCCCGGCCACGACCACGGTGGCGGCGGGCCTCGCCAGCGCAATCGCCGTGTCGATCGCATCGTCGTCACCGGCGATCTCGATGGCCGCGTCCACGCCCCGGCCGCCGGTCGCCCGGAGCAGGGTCTCGCGCTCGGCGCCGCCCTCGACGAGCGCGGCGACCGCTCCCAGGTCGCCGGCCGCCGCGACCCGGTGCGCCAGCCGGTCCGTGGCGACCACGGTCGTCGCACCCGCCGCCCGGGCAAGCTGGATCAGCAGCAGCCCGATCGGGCCGCATCCGAACACGCCGACCGTGTCGCCGGGCCGGACGCGAGCCAGGCGGAGAGCGTGGATCGCGACGCCCAGCGGCTCCAGCATCGCGCCCGCCGCGTCGTCGATCGTGTCGGGCAGGGGCACGAGGCTGGCCAGCGGCCAGGCGATCAGCTCGCGCAGCGCCCCGTCCGTGGTCGAGTAGCCCAGGAACCGGACGGCCGGGCAGAGGTGGCCGCGGCCCAGGGCGCAGGTCTCGCACGCGCCGCATGGGACGGACGGGTCGATGGCAACGCGCTGTCCGGTCCGCGGCCCGTTCGCGATCACGCCCGCAGCCTCGTGGCCGAGGACGAGGGGACGCGTGAGGGCGACCCCGCCGATCCCCGACTCGTCGTACCAGTGCAGGTCCGAGCCGCAGATGCCGACCGCGGTCACCCGGACGAGCGCCTCGCCCGGGCCGGGGACCGGGGCGGGCTCGTCCGCGAGCCGGAGGTCTCCGGCGCCGTGGAGGCGGAGCGCCCTCATCGTGCCGTCTCCTTCAGGCTGGCGTCGTCCGCCGCCGCGAGCAGCGCCTCTTCGGCCGCCCGCGTCCAGCGTCCGTCGTGGAGCGCGGCCGCCACGGTCGGGAAGCGGCCGGCGAGCTCCGAGAGGCGGATCATGCCCATCTCGTGGAGCTGGGGATAGACCACGATCTTGCCGCCCGACGTTCGCGCCTCGACGGCCGCGAGTGCGTCCCGGACGCCCTCCATGCCGGTGACCGCGTCCACCGACAGGTTCGTGTCGAGGTCGCCGCGCTCGAGCTTGTGGAGCACGACCTTCATGTCGGGGATCTCGGACCCGCTGGTCCCGAACAGGTAGAGGTGCCTGCCGATCACGGTGTCGAGGTCGAGGGCCGCCCGCGTGCCGGCGGCGAAGCCCGCGAAGAGGTTGACGCGGGCACCCGGGCCCGCGAGGTCGACCGCCTGGGCGACGATCGCCGGCGCCGGCACCATGACCCCGACGTAGTCGAAGCCGGGTTCGACCCGGGTCGTCCGGGCGTTGGCGAAGGTCGCTGGGATGCCGCGCGCGGCGGCCAGGGGGCCGGCGATCGCGCCCAGCTGCGCCAGCCGGGCGTCGTCGATGTCCACGGCGGTGAGCGAGACCCCGGGCAGGCCGCTGGTGATGGTCCGGATGACGTGCATGAACCCCATCGGCCCGGCGGCGCCGATCACGGCCACCCGGTCGCCGGCCCGCAGCTCGCCGTCGGCGGCCGCCAGGCGGTAGCCCTCCGACGCATCGCTGCCGGGCGTGCCCACCCAGCGCAGGAGGTCGTAGTGGATCCGACCCACATCCACCGCCACGGGACGGCCGATTGGTGCGCCCCCGAGCACCACGTCGATGACGCCGCGGGTGGCGAGCCGGTCCTGGAGGGCCTCGATCCGGGCCGGATCCGCGCCGAAGTAGACGATGTCGTCGAAGGGCTCCGGCGCCACGTCGTCCAGGCTTCCCGCGGCCTCGAGCGCCGGCCTCGCAGGACCCGCGGCGCCGGGCACGGCCTCGACGGTAGCCCCAATCGCGGCCTCGACGGCGGCGCGCTGGCCCTCGTCGGCGCAGGCGGCGATGACCACGCCCGGAGATGCCGCGGCGAGGAGCGGGACCAGCCCGTCCACCACGCAGCCCGGATCGGCGACCACCAGCAGGCGGCCTCCCGGGGCCAGGGTGTTGCGCTCCCGGCAGGCGTACGAGGCCTCGACGCACGCCCACGGCTCCAGCAGCGCGACCGCCGACCCACTGGGGGTCTCGCCCACGGGGATCAGGAACCGCTCGCCCGTGCCGGGCTCGATGATCATTCGCTCGTCGAGGAGCACGTACTCCTGGAGGCCCCCCTCGAAGTTGTACCCGAAGGCCGCGTTGGAGCCCGGCGTGGGAAGGTGTCGGTAGTCGGTCTGGACGAGCACGCGCTCGCCCACCGCGTGGCGCGTCACGGCGGACCCGATCGCGACGATCCGGCCGGCGACCTCGTGGCCGGGGACGGTCGGCAGGTCGCCCGGGACGTAGCTTGGGATCTCGGCCAGCTCGGCGGGCGTGAGACCGGCGGTCACCTCGGCCTTGCGCAGGTGCCCCGTGAAGGCGTGGAGCAGCTTGGTGTCGGAGAAGCAGATGCCGACGGCCTCCACCCGCAGGAGCAGCTGGGTGGGCCCCGGGACGTGCACGGCCTTGGCGCGGTTGTGGACCAGCCGTCCCGGCCCGGTGAACTGGACCGCGTGCTGCGTCGGGGGCAGCGCACCGGCCGCCGGGCGGGGATCGATCACCTGGCATCTCCTCGTTCGGAATCGGTTGGAAGCGTGGCTGCCCGGTGCCGGAGCAGCTCCGGCGTTCGGTCAGCTGAGCATCACCTGGCCGCCCGTGACCGGCAGCGCCTGGCCGGTCTCGTACTGCTGGGCAACGAGGTAGTAGATCGCGTGCAGGACGTCCGCCGGCCGGCAGCCGCGGCGCATCGGCACCTTCGCCTCGTAGAACTCGCGCACGTCGTCGACGGTCCGCGCCCCCGGCACCTTGCCCTCGCGCAGGTACTGGACAAACAGCCCGTTGGCGGGATCCGACCACAGCGGCCCATCGAAGAAGTTGCCGGGGCATATGGCGTTGACCTTGATGCCCTGGCCCACGAGCTCCAGGGCGAACGACTGGGTGAGGCCGATCCCGCCAAACTTGCTGCCCGCGTAGGCGCTGTTGCGGCTCGATCCGACGAGGCCCGACTTCGAGTTGATCTCGATGATGTCGCCCGTGTACTCGGGTCTCGCCGCGTGCTGGCGGGCGAGGATGGGGACCGCGAACCGGACCGCCAGGAAGTAGCCGCGGTAGTTGACGCTGGTGACGAGGTCGAACTCCGCGAGCGGCTGCGCCGTGACGCTTCCCGCGCGGAGCACGCCGGCGTTGGACACGAGCAGGTCCAGGCCGCCGTACCGCTCGACCGTCGCGTGCAGCCCGTCGGCGACGGACGCCTCGTCCGTGACGTTCATGGTGACCGCGGTCGCACGACCGGACCCGAACCGCGTCGCGAGGTCCGCGGCATTCGCCCCGGCGAGCGCTCCGTTGACGTCGGCCAGGACCACGTGGCCGCCCTGGGCGACCAGGTCCGCGGCGATGGCCAGCCCGAAGCCCTGCGCCGCACCGGTGACGAGCGCGACCCGCCCCTCGAACCTGCCCGCGCCGGAGATCCCGGCCGCGATGCCCTTGCGGTAGACCTCGGCCTCCCACGTCTCGATGAACCGGCGCTCAGCGTCAGCGAGCGCCCGCACCCCGCCCAGGCGGAGCGCGACCTCGCCGACCCGCAGCGCATCGAGGTAGATGTGGCGCGCCGTATCGGCCTCCGCCCACGTGTCACCGGCGGCGAACAGGCCGAGACCGGGCACGACCACGATGATCGGCTCGCCGCGGGCGGCAACATGCTCGTCCAGGCGCGCCCGCAGCAGCGCGGGCACGTCATCCGGTCCCGCGTCGTCGGGCACGTCGACCAGCATCGGCCAGGAGCCCGCGTAGACGATCTGGTCGGGTGTGAGCGGTCCACCCTGGACGAAGGCGCGTCCGGGCGCCGTGGCCGTGAACGACGCCGCGAGCGGGGCGCCGTCGAAAGTGACGATCTTCAGCGCCGGGCCGTCGGACAAGAGCCCCCGCAGCGTCGGCCCGGCTGCATCCACGAGAGCCCGGCCGCGCGCCGGGTCCGGGGTCCCGGCAGGGGCGGGAAGGACGGCGGTGCCGTCGACGGCGGCCCCCACGACCGAGACCAGCCAGGCGTACACAGCCTCGATCTCGGTGGTGCGGTCGGCGGCCACGATGACGCCGTGGTTCTGCATCAGGACGACGGCGGGCGCCGGCCCGCCGGTCCGCTCCTCGAAGGCGCGTCTCGCCTCCGCGATGGACCGCGCGAGGGGGAGCCCCGGGTCCGTGTAGGGGACCCAGATCGCCCTGTCGCCGAACAGGCGCTCGGCCAGCGCGGCGCCCTCGGCCGCACACGTCACGGCGTTGAGCAGGACCGGGTGGGTGTGCAGGACGAAGCGCTCCGGCAGCAGCGCGTGGAACAGCAGCTCGACCGACGGCCTGCGTCCGCCGGCCTCGCCCAGCCTCGCGGCCCGGGCGGCCCGGATGACGGCGTCCCCGCCCGCGTCCCCGTCCCCGTCCACCGTGTCGTCGGCGGCCCGTTCGCCCCGGAGCACCGCGAGCAGCCGCTCGATGTCGAGGGGAACGAGATCATCGGCCTCGAGCGTCGCCAGGGGCACTCCGCTGGGCTTGATGTAGAGGACGCCGCCGGCCTTCGTGGACGCGTTGCCGCCGCCGCCCCGGGAGAACTCGGGGTCGCGACCGAACCGCTGCGCCAGGCCGATCAGCTCGGCCAGGGTGTCGACCGGGGCGGGCGGCAGGCTCCGCCGGCCGGGTCGCTGCTGTCCGCTCATCGGACCACCGCGACGGTCGCGTGGATCAGGTTCGCCCCGAGCTCGGCGAACCAGCGGATGCGTGCCTCCGCATTCGGGAAGTTCGGGTTCGGGATGCCCTCGCGGTCTACGAACCCCGGCCGGCCCTGCGAGCGAAGGTTCTGATGCGCGGCGATCACGCAGGTGCCTTCCCAGAAGATGTCGCGTGCGTGTTCCGAGGGCAGCGATCCGTCCACGCACCTGGGCTCAAGGGGGATCCGCTCGGAGGTGTTGTGCTCGGTGCCGGCGGTCACGATGATCCCGGCCGACCGGAACGCATCGACGTACTCGTCCACCACCTCCGGCCGGTTGCGGATCGGGATCAGCTCCGCGGCGTGGATGCCCCGTTCCAGGACCCGCCTCGCGAGCTGGGCGGCGGGCGTCTCCCAGGGGCAGATCGGATCGACGCCATCGGCCAGCGTCGGGTAGCACGGGATGCCGTCCGCTTCGAGGACGAGTCGGTATGCATCGGCGAAGGAGACCGGCGACTCGGCGACGAAGGCCGGCCGCCCCGCCTTCATCAGGCGTGAGCGGATCTCGCCCTGGACGGCGACCGCATCCTCGACGGCCGCCGAGGAGGGACCGCCAAAGGCCCGCGCGAGCAGGAATGCCCGGCGCCCGGGGGCCGTGACCAGGAACACTGCCTCCTGGAACGCCCTCGCGACATGTCGCTCCTGGAGCACGAC
Source organism: Candidatus Limnocylindrales bacterium (assembly GCA_036508975.1). Classification (GTDB taxonomy): domain Bacteria; phylum Chloroflexota; class Limnocylindria; order Limnocylindrales; family CSP1-4; genus CAIXZV01. Next base: position 5,579 of record DATCGK010000562.1, on the reverse strand, counting down.
CCAGTCTCGGGGCACACCGGCCGCCTCGGCGACCTCCTCGGCGATGGACTCGTCGGTGATCACCGTCGCCAGCCCCGCTGCGGCGAAGCACTCGCGCAGGCGGTCAACCATCAGCCGCATGCGGTCCACGTCCGTCCTGCGAGCTTCGCCTGCCAGCCGGAGCGCCGTCTCCGTGGGCGGCGCGAACGGGTCCACGCCCTTGCCGCACAGGTAGACCCGTCCCGGGTTGGCGGGATCGTTGATCCGGACGCCGGCCTCCTGCAGCCCATCGTCCATGGAGATGAACTCGAGGCCGAAGAGGGGCACGATCCCGGCCGCCCTGGCTTCGTCGGCGAACCGGCCGTAGATCCGCAGGTCATGGAAGTTGGAGGCGCCCAGCACGCGGATGCCCTCCGCGGCCGCGGCCCGGACCGCGTCCTCGGCCGTCTCGAAGGCCGAGAAGTTCGGCGGCAGGTGCACGTGCGTGTTGACAACGGGACGGCCGATGGTGCCGGCCGGTGTCCCGGCGCCGGGGTGGTCTTCAGCGTGCATCCGGCTATCGCTCTCCCGTGCGCCGTTTGGTTAGTACTACTTGCGATTGATTTCGCTGTTGCCAATCATACGACATCCGGGATCGGGTCCGGGCGCGCGGCTCGACCCGTCGTCCGCGGGGCCCAGGGTCCGGGCGCGCGGCTCGACCCGTCGTCCGCGGGGCCCAGGGTCCGGGGATCGCCCCGGATACGCTACTCCGTCGGGTCCTCGTCGAACGGAAGTCGGCGGAAGAGCGCGAGGACGGGGGCGGTGCCCGAGATGGCCTCCGCCGGCGCGCGTTCGGCCGCGAGATCGTCCGGACCGGCATCGCCGGGGGGGACGGCCACGATCGCCCGCCACAGCGCGCTGCGCACCCCCGGCAGATAGGGGCTCGTCCGTCGTCGCGCCAGGATGCCGGCGATCCCCTGGGCGGCCACGGCGTCGTACAGCGCGCGGCCTTCCTCCTCGACCGCCGGGACCATGACCACCTCGTCGCCCGGTCGCAGCACGCGCCGCAGGAGGTCGCGCCGCTTGTCCAGCGGCTGGTTCAGGAGCCAGCGGCCGTCGAGATGGAGCAGGTCGAACACCAGGAGGGCCACGGGCCGTCCCGGGCGGCCGGCCAGCCGCTCGCGCAGCGCCTCGCAGTCCGCCCGACCGCGCGCGTCCACGACGACCAGCTCGCCATCCAGCACCGCGGACCGGGCGGCGACCCGCACCGCAAGCCCTGCCAACTCCGGCACCCGGTCGGCCAGGTCCCGGCCAGCCCCGTCGACCAGCCGCACCTCGCCGTCGCCGGCATGCTCGGCGGGTTCCACGAACGCGAGGACGCGGTGGCCGCCCCAGGTGGGCTCGAACAGGAAGTCGGGTGAGTCGAACGGCTCGGGATGCGGTGTCGGCCACATCGGCGCCACGTTGCCGGGACGCGGGAGCGCCGGCTCGAGCCGGAAGGAGAGCTGCTCGGCCATCGCACCCCGATGGTAGCCCCTCGACCGGGGCTAGACTTCCGGCACGCCCCCTCGTCCGCTCTCCCCCTCGGACGCCCATCGTGCCCATCCGGAGGATCCCGTGCCCCGACCCGCACGCCCCGACGACATCTGCCGCCTCCAGGTCCCGTTCGATCCCCGCCTGTCGCCCGACGGCCGGACCGTCGCGTTCACCGTGCGGGCGAGCGCCGTCGGGTTCGACGGCTACCGGCATTCGATCTGGACGGCGCCCATCGACGGGTCCGAAGCGCCCCGCCGGCTGACCCTCGGCGCGCGGACGGACCGCCACGCCCGGTTCTCGCCGGACGGCCGGACGCTCGCGTTCCTCTCGGACCGCCGGCTGCTGGTCGAGGAGGAGCCCGACCGGCCGGTGGACGCGAAGGAGCGCCTGGACGGGGTCCAGGTCCACCTGTTGCCGCTCGACGGCGGCGAGGCGCGTCGCCTCACGGACCTGCCGCGCGGGGTGACGGAGTTCGCCTGGTCCCCGGACGGCAGCACGCTCGCTGTGCTGACCGCGTCCCTGGGAGCCACGGCGGAGGCCGATGCGAAGAAGCGGGGCCGGCCAGCCAAGCCGAAGCCCGGCGAGCCCCCGCTCTCCGACTACCGCTACCTCGACCGGCTCGGCTACCAGCACAATGGCGCCGGGTTCATCGACGACCAGGATGCCCACCTGTGGCTGGTGGACGTGGCGACCGGCGCGGCCCGGCCGCTGGTCGCCGGTCGGACGCCCGAGGAGGCCCCGGCCTGGTCCCCGGACGGGACGCGGATCGCGTTCGCGGCCAACCGGCGTCGGGACGCGGACATCGCGCACCGCTCGATGGTGTTCGTGGTCGAGGTGGCGACGGGTTCCGTCACGGCCGTGGCCGCCGGCGGCGATGCGCTCTTCCGTTCGCCGGCCTGGACGCGGGACGGGTCCACGATCGTGGCCATCGGCGACCGGTTCCCGCGGGGCGAGTACCGGACCGGGATCTGGCGGTTCGCGGCGGATGGTTCGGACGCCGGCAAGGGCGGCGGGAAGGATTTGCTGGCCTCGAGCGAGCTCAAGCCGGACGCGGCCATGACCAGCGATGTGGTCCTGGGCGAGGGGGCGCGGCTGGCGATGTCCGCCGACGGGCTGAGCGTGCTGTTCACGGCGCCGGTCGACGGGAGCGTCGAGCTGTGGCAAGTGCCGCTGGCCGGCGGGGCGGAGCCGGAGCGGCTGACGACCGACCGGCACTACCTGGCGGGCTGGGATGCCCTGGCCGCGGACGGGCGCGATGTGGTGGTGGCGGTCCGGTCCGCCGCGACCGGGCTGCCGGAGATCGTCGCGTTCGACGTGGTGGCCGGGGCGGGCGGGCCGGGTGTCGCCGGCGCGGTTGCCCAGGCGGCTGCCGGTGCGGTCGCCGGCGCGTGCCGGTCGCTGACGACGCTCAACGCGGCGCTGGCGGCGGAGATCGCGTTCGTGGAGCCCGTCGAGCGCCGCTGGACGAGCGATGGGCGGGAGATCCAGGGCTGGCTCTACCCGGCGGGGGAGGGTTCACAGCCGTTGGCGGTCGAGATCCACGGCGGGCCGCACACGCTGTACGGCTGGGCGCCGATCCTGGAGTGGCAGGTCCTAGCCGGCGCGGGCGTGTCCGTGCTGGCCTGCAACCCGCGCGGCTCCGAGGGCTACGGCGAGGCGTTCAACCGGGCGAACCTCGGCGACTGGGGCGACGGTCCGATGGCCGACATCATGGCCGGCGTGGACGGCGCGGTGGCCGACGGACTGGTCGATCCCGCGCGCCTCGGCGTCACCGGCGGGTCATACGGCGGCTACCTGACGAACTGGATCGTGGGCCGGACCGACCGCTTCAGGGCGGCCGTCAGCTGCCGGTCCGTCGCGGACATGGGGCTGCTGTTCCTGACCGGGGACATCTCCTCCGGGGAGTGGGCGGAGGTCGAGTTCGGCCGCTCGCCGTGGGACGATCCTGCCTACTTCGACTCGATCTCGCCGATCTCGCTGGCGGCGAACATCCGGACGCCGCTGCTGATCCAGCACGCGGAGCGGGACATTCGCACCACCGTTGGTCAGGCGGAGATGCTGTTCACCGTGCTTCGGACGCTCAAGCGTCCGGTCCGGTTCATGCGCGTGCCCGACGAGAGTCACGAGCTCACTCGCGGCGGGACCCCGTTCCGGCGCGCGGAGAACCTCGTCCAGGTTCGTGACTGGTTCGTGCACTACCTGGTGCGCGGCGAGCAGCGCATGCCGCGGCCGCCGAAAGCCCGGGCCGGGCGGTAAGTCGGTCGTGGCTGAGCGCGCGGTGACGGGCGAGCGTCCGGTGACGAGGATCCCGCTCCTGGCCGTCTCCGGCTCGCACCGCGAGGTCGGGCGCCAGGTCGGTACGGCCACGGCCGACGTGCTGCGGAAAGCGGTTGCATTCGACGCTGCCTTGCCAGCCGGACGATCACGCGAGGACCAGCTGGTCCTCGCGGCGCGGTACCGGGACGCCACGCTCGTGGCGACGCCGTGGCTGGTGGATGAGTTGGACGGGGCGGCCGAGGGCGCCGGCGTGGACCCGCTGGCGCTGTTCGCCGCCTCGATCGAGGAGATCTGGACCGTGCGCCCGTCCATGGCCACAGCCGGGTCCGAGGTCGACGGGCGATGCAGCGACCTCGTGGCGGTCCCGCCCGCCACGCCGGACGATCACGTCTGGGTAGCCCACACCAACGACCTGTCGCCGGCGTCCGAGGCGGCCCTGGTCGCCGTCGAGTGGCGGGTTCCGGGCGAGCCGGTGGTCTTCTCGCTGGGCATCGGGCCGTGGATCAGCGTCGGGTGGAACTCGGCCGGGTTGTCGCTGACCGGCAACGAGCTCTCGCCCAACGACGAGCGTGTGGGCGTTCCGCGCCTGCTGATGGTCCGGCAGCAGCTGACCGCGCGGGACCTGGACGAGGCGGTTTCGATGGCGCTCCGGCCGGATCGCGCGTCGTCCTACAACACCGTGTTCGCGCACCGCGACGGACGGGTGGTGAACGTGGAAGGGTCCGCGACCGACGCCGAGGTCTCGGTGCCGACGGCCGCTGGAACGCTCGCGCACACCAACCACTACGTGTGCGACCGGATGCTGGGCTACGAGGGTGACCCGGCGTACGCGCTCCGGTCCGGGGTCCGGCTGGCTCGGGCCCTGGAGCTGCTCGATGGTCCCGCGGGGGCCGGGCCCGGGCCGGGATCGCTCGGGCCGGAGCAGCTGCTGGCCGCGCTCGCCGACCACGCGACCTCGCCCTCGATCTGCCGCCATGACGATGGGGCCGGCTCGTCGGTCACGGTGTTCTGGTGCCTGGCCGACGTGACGGCCGGCGAGATCCGGTACGGCCCGGGGCCACGCTGCCGGGGCGACGAGGCGCGTTACCGGTTCAGCTGACGGGTGGGTTCTGGGTGCCGCCTTGCGCCGGACCGGTCTTCGCCCACGATGCGTCGTCAGGCCACGAAATGGAGGGGCGAAGTCATGGGTGAGCAGCCGGTCGTCCTCATGGATGGCGTCGTGACGCTTCGTGCCTGAGCGCCGGACGATGCCCCGGCGGTCTTCGAAGCATGCCAGGACCCGCTCATCTCGCGCTTCATCGGCGTCCCGCTGCCATACACGGAAGAGGTCGCACGCGAGTTCGTCGCCCGCCGCCGGGCCGACTGGGACAGCGACGACGAGCGGTCGTTCGCCATCACCGACGCGGTCAGCGGCGAGGTCCTCGGCTCCATCGCCCGTCACGGCCCGTGGGACCACCGGGCGCAGTTCGGCTACTGGCTCGCGCCGTGGGCGCGCGGCCGCGGGGTTGCCACCCGCGCCCTCCGGCTGATCACCGACTGGACGCTGGAGACCACCGACGTGATCCGCCTCGACCTCTACACCCACCCGGACAACGACGCCTCGGGCCGCGTGGCCGAACGTGCCGGCTACGTCCGGGAGGGCGTGCGACGGGCATGGGACCTCGATCGGGAGGGCAGCCCCTGTGACGCGATCTTCTACGTCCTCGTTCGCGGAGACCGCCGGCCCGCCTGACAACACCGGCCTGCATCTGGCCCGCCGAGGCGCACCTGCTCGCCCGCCGGTGCGACACGCGCTGGCAGGGTCCGTG
>DATCGK010000561.1:0-4626 GCA_036508975.1 Candidatus Limnocylindrales bacterium | reverse complement strand
CATCCGGGGCCACGACCTCGGAGCTGTAGTGACCCGCGCATGGGGCGCGGGCACCAGCGAATACGAGTGGGCCTGGCGCATTCCTGCCGCATCGATGCCGGCGCTGCTCGCAGCGCTCGATGGCCACCCGGGCGATGACCTGCTCGAGCTCGTGCGCCGCTGGTCCGACGCAAACCCGGGTCAGGACCCGGGCCACTTTCTCAAGGCCGCCGAAGTGCCGCTCGAGTTCTGGAACAGGGTGGGCGACTGACGGGCGAGCCCCGGACTCTCGGGGACGAGGTGGGTCGTCCACGCTACGCAAGGACTTTGATACCGGTCCCCGCGCGGATGACAGGGGTCAGGAGGCAGCGGGAGCGCCTCGCGCGTCCCGGACGACCGCCGAGGCTTCTCGCGCCGCGTGCGCCACCGCCTCAAGGTTCCGCGACTCGAGGGCGGCCACCGGCGCAATCCACGTACCGCCCACCGCCGCAACGTTGGGCAGGTCGAGGTACGCGCGCAGGTTGGACGCCGTGACGCCGCCTGAAGGGATGAACTCCACGCCGCGAAATGGTCCGCGCACGCTGCGGAGAAACGCGACGCCGCCGAGGGCCTCTGCGGGGAAGAACTTCAGCAGACGGATCCCGCGCTCCAGGTTCCCCTCGATCTCCGACGGCGTCGCGATTCCCGGCATCATCCGACCGCCACGTTCGAGGACATGCGCCACAACGCGCGGGTTCGTGCCGGGGGCGACGATGAACTCAGCCCCCGCGTCGAGCGCCGCGTCCGCCTGCTCGACCGTCAGGACCGTGCCCGCCCCGACCAGCACATCCGGCCGTGCCGCACGGATGGCCGCGATCGCCGTCGCGGCCCCGGCCGTCCGGAACGTCACCTCGAGACACGGCAGTCCCGCCTCGGCGAGCAGTTCGGCCAGCGGAACCGCGAGGGCCAGTTCAGGAAGCTGAACGACGGGCACAACTCCCACCGCTCGCAGCCGGACCGCGAGGTCGTCCCTCCATTCGGATAGCCCCATCTCACGCTCCTCGTATGCTTGCGCAGCCCTTCGGGGGAATGGTGTCGGCTGGCCAGGACTGGTTCGATCGATCGCCGCCACGCCTCTAGTCGGTGGCGTCCGCCGCGGTCCCCGCACGGCGGCGCTGCCACGCGCGGAAGGGCAGGCGCTGCGCAATCGCCTTCCACTGGTAGATCGCCATCATCATGATGATGATCAGCCCCTGGGCCACGAGTTTGGCTGCGTCACCAGTGTTGAGCATTGTGAGAATGGCCTGCAGGACGGTCATGAGGAGCGCGCCGGCGACGGTGCCGGCGATCGTCCCCTCGCCACCGGTGAACGCCGTCCCTCCGATCACCGCGGCGGCGATCGAGTTCAGCGTGTACGGATCGCCGACGGTGTTCGAGGCGATGCCGATGTAGGCCGACAGAATGCAGCTCGACAGGGCCGCGAGGAGGCTCGCCGCCACGAACGAAAGGACGATCGTGCGGCGCACGTTCAGGCCCGACAGGTGCGATGCTGCAGGATTGCCCCCGACGGCCAGCAGCTCGCGACCGAAGCGGCCACGGTTCAGCAGGAACGCGACGACAATCGCGGCGCCGATCCAGATCACCGCCGCCCATGGGATCGCGTTCCCGATCCACCCTTCGGCGATGACGCGGAAGCCCGGCGCGATGCTCCCCGACGGTGCCCCCTTTGTGTAGAGGAGGTACGCCCCCGCGATCACCGAGCTGCTGGCAAGCGTGGCGACGAACGAAGGGATGTGCAGCCGTGTGACCGCGAGGCCGTTGACCAGACCGACGACCACGGCCGCGATGATCGTCAGCAGCACGGCGACGACGATCGTATCGTCGCTGCCGCTGCGCATGACCGTCGAGAGCACGACGTTGTAGAGCGTGATTTGGGCACCGAGCGAGAGGTCGATCTGCGCCGACATCAGGAGGAGCGCTTGTCCGATGGCGACGATCCCGAGAGGAGCTGCCTGCCGGAGCAGGTCCATCAGGTGGCGCGGCTCCAAGCTCCCCGGGCTCGAAACGCCCATACCAAGCGTCATGAGCAGCACGATGCCGTAGACCCAGAGCGCGGCGGGTGGCCGCAGGCTACGCCAGCGCATGGCTCGTCTCGCGGCGGCGATAGAAGAAGAAGACGAGGGCGCTCGCCAGGATGAGGCCCTTGATGATGTACTGGTAGTAGGCGGACACGTTCAGCATGTTGAGCACGTTCCCAATGATCGCGAGCAGCCCCGCGCCCCCGAACGTGCCCACCGGTCCGCCCGAGCCCCCGGGGAACGGCGTCCCACCGACGATCGCGGCGGCGACGCTGTCGAGCGTCATCGAGTTGCCGACCACGGGGTCGCCCGCGTGGATGCGCGCTGCGAGCAGGACGCCCGCGGCCGCCGCGAGCAACCCCGCGAGGACGTAGGCGAGGAGACGCGTGCGGTCGACCCCGATACCCGACCCCCGGGCGGACTCGAGGTTGCCACCCACCGCGTACATCGCCCGGCCCACGCGCGTGTAGGACAACAGCATCCAGACCAGCGCGAAGAGCAGGATGGCGAGGATGAAGCCGCCGGGCACGCCGAGCGGACGCTGCCCGAGCGCGTCCGCGAAGGAGGGATCGATGAGGCCTCCGGGGCTCTGGCGAAGGAAGAGCGCGAGTCCCTGAAGGACCGCTGACGAGGCGAGGGTCATGATGAGAGGATCGAGGCGCAGGGCGACCACGCCGAGCCCGTTGATCGCACCGAATGCCGCGCCGAACACCAACACAAGAGGCACGGCCGTCATGATGCCGATCGTCGCGTCGCGTCCCGTGAACGAGAGGATCACGGTCACCAGGGACACCATCGCGCCCACCGACAAGTCGATGCCCCCGACGAGGATCACGACCGTCTGCGCGAGCGCGAGAACCGCGAGCGGCGCCATCCGGTCGGCGAGATTCTGCAGGTTGCCCGGGTCACGGAAGTCCTCCGAGAGCGCTCCCGTGAGGACGATCAGCGCGATGAGAAGGACATAGATCGGAAGCCCTTGCGCGGCGTGCCTCCGCATCGAGCCGATCATGCCGCCCCCGCGGCAGCCAGCCCGCTGCCGAGCTGCATGAGCCGCTCTTCGGTCGCCTCGCCACCTGACAGCGAGCCGGCGATGCGCCCCTCGTAGATCACGTAGATCCGATCACAGCAGCCGATGAGCTCGAGCATGTCCGAGCTCAGAAGCAGCACCGCCCGGCCCTGATCGGCGAGCTGGCGCAGCAGCGCGTAGATCTGCATCTTGGTCTCGACGTCGATCCCCCGCGTTGGCTCGTCGAGCAGGAGGACACGGGGATCTGTCATCAGCCACTTGGCGAAGACGACCTTCTGCTGGTTTCCGCCGCTGAGCGTCCGCACCTTCTGCTCGAGGTTCGGCGTTCGGATGTCCAGGCTCGTCACGAACCGTTGCACGAACGACGTCTCGCGATGGCGATCGACGATGCCGGCGTGCGTCACCCCGCGCAGGTAGCTCAGGACCATGTTGTGCGCCACGCTCATTGCCGGCACCAGGCCCTCGGCCTTCCGGTCGTCGGGGACGAAGGCGATGCCGGCAGCGATCGCCTGCGAGGGGCTGCGGATCTGCAGGGCACGATCCCCGACGCGGATCTCCCCGCTCCGCGTCGGCTCGATGCCAAAGAGGGCGCGAACGAGGTCCCGTTGCCCCTGCCCGTCAAGACCGCCGAGGCCCACGATCTCTCCGGCGCCGACGGAGAGGTCCACTTCGTGCACGCGGTCACCGATGCTGAGGCGCCGCAGCTCGAGAAGGGGCGGGCCGGCCGGCGTGGTCCGCCGGGGCGGGAAGGCCTGCGTCATCTGCCGCCCCACCATCAGGTTGATCACCTCGTCGCGGGTGAGTTCGCTCGCGGGTCGTACGGCAACGACCTGGCCATCCTTCATGACCATCACGTCATCGGCGACCGCGAACACCTCGTCGAGACGGTGGGAGATGAAAACGATCGACGTCCCGAGCGCCTTGAATGCGCGGAGCATGTCGAAGAGGTGGTCGGACTCGACCGTCGACAGGCTCGACGTCGGCTCGTCGAGCATCAGGATGCGTGGCTGCTCCGACCAGGCCTTTGCGATCTCGACCATCTGCAGGCGGGCGGGCGGCAGACGGTAGGTCATCTCGTCGACGTCGATCCCATGGGTAATCTGCTCGAGGACGCGCCGCGCCTGGGTGTGCAGTTCCCGCTGGCGGACGAACCCGAACCGCGTCGGCTCGTGGTTGAGCATGATGTTCTCGCCGACGGTCAGCTGCGGGAGCAGCGTCATCTCTTGGTGCACGAACCCGATCCCGAGCGAGCGCGCGTGCTGCGGGCCTCGGAGCGTGATCGGCCTGCCGTGCACGAGGATCTCGCCGCTGTCCGGCTGCAGGACGCCACCGAGGATGTTACAGAGCGTCGACTTCCCGGCGCCGTTCTCGCCCACGAGGGCAAGGACGCGCCCGGGCAGGCAGGCGATGTCGGCCTCGTTGATGGCGCGAACACCCGGGAACGTCTTGACGAGCCCTCGTCCCTCTAGGACAGAGGCGGGCGCGAGAGGGGCCGCCTCGGACGCGGCGGAGTGGACGTCGATCATCGATCCATCCGGTTGGGTCCGTGGCGGCGGGGGCTCA
>DATCGK010000560.1:0-2848 GCA_036508975.1 Candidatus Limnocylindrales bacterium | reverse complement strand
TGGCCCAAACGGACGAATAGCGGTCTGCTCGACGGGACTGAACCCGCCGATCCCAGGCGGCAGATCGTGCTGCAGTCGCCGGTCGTGTTGGCGCTCGGGGCATCGCGTGAGGTCACACTGGCCGAGGCGAGCGCGACATCATTGGGGTCCGACGGCAATGGGTTGACGGAGCTGGGCAGATGACCCGTATGGCATCGCGTTGACATGGGTCTATTGACGGCCACGCCACGAGGGAGACACTCAGCGGACAAGGCGTCTCGAAGGAGGGGTTGATGCGCGCACTGCTCGTGGGCCTTGTAGCCACCGTCCTGGTGTCGGCGTGCGGCGCTGCTGTTCCCACATCCACGCCCATCCTGGCGCCGATGCGCCTGAGCATCCAGAACGGCACCACGATCCCGGTCGCGCTCGCGGTGAACGGGACGGTCGTCGAGTCGGTCGCGCCCGGCGGCTACGAGGACCCCGTGAAGGCGCCGATGCCGCCGCTGCCCTGGTCGGTGGAGACGCGCTCGCCCTCGGGCCGCGTGCTGTCGTCGATGACGGTCAATGCGGGCGACGCGTGGTTCACGACGCCGGACCCGAGCGGCGCCTCCGAGGCGAAGGGCGACGCGGTCCGGGTGGACCTCGCGTGCGGGCGGCTCGACGTCTGGGTCTCCACGCCCATGGGGGGCCGGCGTTCGTGCCTGGACCGGGGTCTTGCGACTGATCCCGGCGGCCCGTCAGTGCCGTGGCCGCCGCTGCCCGCCGCCGGCGGGGTCCGGGGGCTCGACTTCGCCACGGCCGGCTGATCTGGCGGCCGCCCGGACGCGGTCCGGGGCTCCAGCGGCGGGTGTCATTGCGGTACGCATTGCGAGACGACGGTATCCGCTCGGCAGCCCGGTCTTCGATCCTGTGTCCCTGTGCCCGTCAAGGGTCCTCGGCTGCCGCCGCCCGGTGCGAGAAGCTCCTCGCTCGGCCCCTGGGCGCACCGGCTGGCCCTTGACGGCCCTGCATGTCCGACCATCCTCAGGACGTGGGGTCCCGAGACGGAGTGTGAGCGCCGGCAGCGGAATGAGGGATCCGGACCCGCGAGCATCTCTCCGAGATTCTGCGGGACGAAAGACCCGTCTCATTCGTTGGTGAGGTGTGACAACGCTAGTGATGGCAGAACCGCCCGAAGAGTCAGCCCTTGAGGAGGGCGGCTTCGTCGTCCCGGTTCAGTCACCGACCGCGGCGCGATCCCTCGGATTCGAGCGCGCGTACGCCACGCACTACCGCGACGTGTACCGGTACGTGCTCAGTCTCACGCGGTCCGTCGAGGATGCGGAGGAGATCACCGCGGACGCGTTCGAGCGCGCGCTCCGCAGTTGGTCGGAGGTCCCCGACCGCCCGGTCGCCTGGCTGCTCCTGACCGCGCGTCGGCTCGCCACTGACCGATGGCGACGGGCCCGTCGGCTCACGCGCATTCTGGTCGCAGGCCGATCGGCCAGGTCCGGCGCGACCGACGGTCTCGATCCGGACTTCGACAGGTGGTTTGCGTCGCTCGCTTCGGTGCTGACAGCCAGGCAGCGCGAGGTTCTCGTCCTTCGCTACCAGCGCGACCTGACGGACGCCGACATCGGTTCGGTCATGGGTCTCTCGGAGTCCGGCGTCCGGTCCCTCGTCGCCCGTGCCCTCGCCGTTCTCCGCTCGCACCCGGAGCTCCTGTCATGAACGACCTTGACGACACGACCTTCGCCAGCTTCGCCGAGCGGTTCGCCCGGATCGAGCGGCAGGTTCCCGAGCCGCCCCCGCACAAGGTTCACACCGCGGTCCGCAGCCGGGGCCTCGGACTGCTCTCGCCGGTGGCCGGGCTGGTGGGCGTCATGATCCTGCTCGCGGCTGTCGTCGGGCTGGCCGTGATCGGGTCACAGCCGTCCCCGCTGCCAAGCCCGAGCCCCGCGTCAGTCACGATCCCGCCAGATTCCGCGCCTCCCGCGATCGTGCTCGACGCCTATCTCCGAGCGCTCCAGGCCGGCGACTGCGACACGGCCAGCCAGCTCACCATGCCGCTGGTACTGGGCAAGGACTACGTCGATCTGTGCGGGATAACCCGCGTGACTGCCTTCTCGGTCGTCGACTCAATTGCCGTCAACCCCGGCACGGTCCGCTTGACTGCGACCCTCACGATCACAGGCGTCCCCCCTGGGATCTCCGCCGGCAAGATGTTCTGCCTCTACCTCCTGCAGCGGCAGACGACCGGGGCCTGGCGGATCATTGACGTCTTCAAGTCGATACCCCCGTCCATGCTGACGCTCCCGACGCCTCCACCGGCTTCGCGCTGAAGGTCGTCGCGGTCATCTTCGGTGTCTGGGCCGCGAGGTTGCAGCGTCGCCCGCCATCGGTACGGAACTCCTTCTTGTCGGAACCATGGCGGGGCTGTTCGGGGCCTGGTCGAACGTGAACCCGTGGTGGTACGGCGAGTCGCGCCTCTCGATGGTCCCTTGTCCCGCCAGCTGTCTGCCGTCGCGAGATCGACAAGGACCGGGTGTCATTCCCGCACGCTATGCGATGGAGGCGCGCACTCGCCGCTATGCGGTCCCGCAGGGCCCACGTGAGCACGGCCGCTAGACGGGCGGGGTCTACAATGCCGCCACACCTGTCCGCTCAGGGACGCTCCGCCTCACAGCCGGGGGCATCCGTCGTCCGCGAGATCTACACCCGTGCCGTGAGCCGGATCCTTCCGTCCTTGTGGATCACGATCGCCCGGGACGGCTCGGCTCAACAGGGCACCGGCGTTCCAGCGTGGTGGGGCGCTCCACAGGCCTGCTGATGGGCCGGGCTGCGATACGGCCTGCCACGACGGTGTGGCTGGCAATCTGTCTTGGATTTC
>DATCGK010000559.1:0-4577 GCA_036508975.1 Candidatus Limnocylindrales bacterium | reverse complement strand
CGTCGAGCAGGCTGAACTCCGAGTGGGTGTGGAGGTGGACGAAGTCGTTCGGGGCGAGTGTCACGGGGGGCAATGGTACCCGGCGGGGCCGATCAGGCCGAGACGGAGCGAGCGTCGCGCCAAGGCCGATTCCGGGTAGTTACGGCGAGGCGGAACCATCTGTGGAAGAGGAGCTATCCGGTTGACTCCGGTGACCCCCACATGTAGTGGTCGGTCGTCAGGACCAGCGCCCTGGCCGTCACAACAGGACGGGCCCAGCCAAGGGCCGCCGGGAACGAGGAGCCAGATCAGGATGGGGCGCGGTCACGAACAACCCGACCGTCATCAGGACCGCGAGGGCAGCGGTTCTCTTCACGGGGGCTCCGACGGGGACTGCTCGCCAGTTGCTGTGGCTGTCCTGCGAGTGCCACGCCCGGCCTCCTTCACTGACGGCGTGAAGAAGACCGTCGGCAGGTCCTTCGCGCCGGTGATGGTGTCGTAGGTCGTCGGGCCGCGCCCGGTTCCGAGACCGAGCAGCGTCTGGAAGGCGGCGGCGAGGTTGAGCCGCCGGTTGTGGCGGAACACGAACTCGTCGAGGTAGACGGCGAGGTGTCGTCGAGTGACGCCGCGATGGGTCCCGTTGAGCCACGCCTTGAGGTTGCCGATGGCCTGGTGGAGGTGCGGGACCGGGTTCGTGAAGGCGTCGCCCGACCCCTCGACGATGCGCCGGTGCGTGTAGCCGGCGGCAGCGAGCGCGCGGTAGGACTGGAAGCCGTCGGTGATGACCACCGAGCCAGGCTCGACGACGTCCTTCACGAACCCGACGAGCGACGCGGAGGTGTCGTCGGGGACGAGCCGTGCCCGGAGGCGCTCGGGGTAGCCGTTGCCGACTTCGAGCGCCATCACGACGAGCGCCGCCCGGCGGCCCTTGCGCGTCCGGCCCTCGCCGCCCGGCTGGTAGCCGCCGACCCAGGTCTCGTCGACCTCCACCTCGCCGGTCAGCCGGGTGCGCTCGAGGTTCACGGTGGCCCGGCGCAGCTTGTGGAGGATCATCCACGCGGTCTCGTAGCGCGCGATGCCGAGCTGCCGCTGGATCCCGAGCGCCGAGACCCCGCGCTTGTCGATGATCATCAGGAACGCCGCCCAGAACCAGACGAGCAGCGGCGTCCGCGTCCGGTGGAGGATGGTGCCTGCCGTCGTCGACGCCTGGTAGTGGCACGCGGTGCACTCACGCAGTCTGCGGGCCGGGAGCGCCCACGCCTTCTCGTTGCCGCAGCGGGGGCACCGGAACCCGTCGGGCCAGCGGCACTCGGCGAGATACAGCTCGCACGCCTCATCGGTCGAGAACCGGCGCTGGAACTCGATCACGGTCCTGGGGAAGCCGGGGCGTCGGGCGGCCACGGGTCGACACTACGGGTTGCGCTGACCGGAGTCAACCGGATAGCCCCTCCGTCGGTGACTCACCGACCACCGAGACCACAGCGTCAGGCGACAGGGCTGTCGGCTCCGCGAGCGTGCGCCACCCGACGGCACCGGCAGACGGATCGACCGCACGATGTGGTCATCGTATGGGTCCTGGGGAGCAAGACCTCCCGGCAGCGGCAGCCCAACGTCAACCTTCAGCAAGGCCGAGCCGAACCGCGGGTCGTGCTCGAGGCTCGACGCGTCAGACGAACCGGCGCCGGACGTCGTCAGGGAAGCCCTCGAGGGTGATCGCGACGAGCTCGAGCGGCTCGCCGCGTTCAACACGGTCCCTAAGCGCCTGGCATACGCTCCAGACGCGATCCTCCAGCACCCGGGCCGCCTTGTAGGCCTCATGGCCGTCGCCACCGTGGCTGGCGAGCCGGTAGAGGTCGGTCATGAGCGACTGAGCGTCGGCGGCAAAGATCCGGATGTCGTTGTCGGGGAAGGGGTGGCGGTCGATCTCGCGGTCGATGGCGGCCTCGCCCTCGGCATCCCCAGTAAGCAGTTGGCTCCGGCGGTAGGATTCGAACCTACGACCAAGTGATTAACAGTCACCCGCTCTACCACTGAGCTACGCCGGAGCGGCGGTGCCGGGGGCGTCGCAGCCCTCGCACCAGGGCGCCGTCGCGGCACCGCGGGTGAGGATAGCAGGACCCCGCGAGACTCGGGGCCGTGAGCCGGGGCCGTGAGCCGGGGACTCGCGCCGTTCCATCGGCCGTAGACTCGGTCCCGTGAGCCTCATCACCCCCGAGACCCTGCTCGAGCGTATCGGCGCCCCGGACCTCCGCCTCGCAGACGTGCGCTGGTGGCTGACGGATCCCGCGAAGGGTCGCCGCGACTTCGCCGCCGCCCACCTGCCGGAGGCCGTGTTCGTTGACCTGGACACGGACCTGGCCGCGCCCGTCGGGCCGGGCCGCCACCCGCTCCCCTCGCCGATCGCGTTCGCCGTCCGGATGGCGGAGCTGGGCATCGACGATGCGAGCGACGTGGTGGTCTACGACGACGCCGGCGGGACCGTCGCGGCGCGGCTGTGGTGGATGCTCGACGACCTGGGGCATCCACGCGTCAGGGTGCTGGACGGCGGGCTTGCCGCGTGGACCGCGATCGGCGGCCCCTTGACGCCGGAGACCGCTTCGCATCCCGCGGGACGGCTCAACCTGCGCGACCACTGGACGCGGACGATCGATCGCGACGCGCTCGTGGCGCGACTGGGATCCGTGGGCCTCATCGATGCGCGAGCGCCGGAGCGCTACCGCGGCGACATCGAGCCAGTGGACTCCGTCCCCGGCCACATCCCCACGGCCGTCAGCCGACCCACCGCGGGCAATCTCGGACCCGATGGCCGCTTCCTGGACCCGGAGGTCCTCCGGGCTCGGTTCGAGCCGCTGGGCCGCGAGATCGTGGCGTACTGCGGGAGCGGGGTCAACGCGTGCCACAACCTGCTTGCGATACGGGTGGCGGGGCTACCCGACGCGCTGCTCTACCCCGGCTCCTACAGCGACTGGGCCGGAACGGGGATGCCGATCGCGGCGGGCGACGTACCGGGTCTCAGCGGCCCCTGACCCTGGCGGAGACCAGGCTCCGATTACCCGCAGCGTCGACCGCACGGACGTAGTAGCGGGCTCCGTAGGCGGTGTGGATCCGGATCCTCGTGGACGTGGTGCGCGCCACGGGCGTCGCACGCCCAACCTTGTAGATGTAGTAGCGCACGACCCGGACGTTGTCGGTCGACGCCTTCCAGGCAAAGGTCACGTAGTGGCCGGACCGCGACACGCGATGGAAGAGGCGGGGGGTCGAAGGCCTGGCGGTGTCCGCGGTCGTGGTTGCCGAGACGACCGAGGCCTTGCTCACGTGCCCGGCGGTATCGAAGGCCGACACCGTGTACGCGTATGTCGTGCGCGGCGCGCGACCGGAGTCGGTCCAGGTGGTCCCGGAGGCCGTGGCGACCACGACGCCGTTGCGGCTGATCCGGTAGCCCGCGACGGCCACGTCATCGACCGCGGCGCCCCAGGTGAGGCGGACGGTGGTCGTGGACGGGGCAGCGGAGAACGGGTCCGGGATCGTCGGTGCCAGCACGTCGGGGCCGGGCGGCGGCGTCGGCGCAGGCGGCGGCGCGTCCGTAGGCGTGGGCGCGTCCGTAGGAGTGGGCGTGGGCGTGGGATCCGCCGGGTTGGCCGGTGGTGTGGGGTCGGGAGTCGCTGACGGATCAGGCGTCGCGGCGGGGTCGGGCGTCGGACCGGGCGTCGGCGTCGGCGCAGGCGGCATCGTCACCGAGACGCTCGCGGCCGGCCCGACATTGCCGGACGTGTCCACCGCCGTCAGCGTGTAGGCGTATGTCGCGCCCAACGCGACGTTCGTGTCCGTCCAGGCCGTGGCGTCCCCGCCGGGCGTCGCGACGACGCTGCCGTTGCGGGTGACCCGGTACGAGCCGACGGCCACGTTGTCGGTGGCGGCCGACCAGGTGAGCTGCGCGGACGTGGCGTCGGTCGCGGTGCCCGAGAAGGAACCCGGTGCCGATGGGGCGGTTCCCTCGCGGACCCGGACGGCCACGCCGGCCGAGGAGATCGACATCGTCGTAAACGAGATGCCGGAGACCGGGTCCGTCATCGTCCGCCCGACGAGCAGCGGCGCATCGTTGAGGTCCGTGGTCGCCGGCGTCGTATCGAGCAGCTCGGTGGCCTGGGGGGAGTTGGTCGGGCTGGCGGTGCCCTTGCCGATCCGGATCGTCACGCCTGCCACCGCCGGAGAGCCTGCCGACCAGGTGTCGAAGGAGCCGTACGGGGTGCGCACGTCGAGATCGAAGAACGTGCCGTCGCCACGCGGGACGCGGACGAGCTTGACCCCGGCCGTGCCGAAGTAGGGCGTGATCGTGTACGTGTTACCGGGTGACCCGGTCACCTTCTCCTCGGGCTGGAGCCAGCCGAGCTCGCCCAGCATGGATCCGTGGTTGTGGCGGAGGGCGTTGTTGCCCATCGTGGAGAACGGGTCGGCGTAGTTCTGCGTCGTGCAGTTGGCGTCGGCGGCGATCGTCACGCGCGTGCCGTTGACCGTGCAGGTGCGGGCATTGGCGTGCCCGAGGCCCAGGTTGTGACCGAGCTCGTGGGTCATGACCTGGACGCTGGTCGTGCCGTTGA
>DATCGK010000558.1:0-3206 GCA_036508975.1 Candidatus Limnocylindrales bacterium | reverse complement strand
AATTCCGAAGAGCTGGGACTTCAGCGACTGCTTCACGTGGGCACTCCTGGCGCGACCTGGCGCGATCTGGATGGACGGCGCGGATGAGAGCGGTGCGGCCCTCTCGCGCCTCTCGAGGGTCGCCGGTATGGCGCGTGCATGGAAGGTATCCGGGGGCCGCTTCGCCGGGCTATGGGACGTTCGTACCAGGCGGTCCCGGGTGACCCGGTACTTCGGTCCTGGTTCGGTGCGCTGACGCACCAGTCACGTCCGTGCGGCGGTCAGCGGCGTGTTGGGCGCGGTGGCGCTACCCTTTCGAGGGCCCGTGGCCAGATCCGAGCGCAGGGGGATCCGCGGCCGCGCCGGCCAGGCCGGGCGTCCCCGTGTCGCCGATCGCGACCGTCCCCAACCCGGAGCCCAACGTCACCGCGACGCGCGGCATCACGCAGCACCAGGAGGAAGCAGCCCGCCCATGCGTACCCGCCACGCAGCCGCCCTGACGGTCATCCTCGCGACGGTCCTTTCCGCGTGCTCGTCGGGCGCCCAGCCCGGGTGGACGTTCGCCCCGACGCCACCGCCGAGCCCCGCGGCAAGCGGCGCAGCCTCGGCCGCCCCGAGCGCGGGGGCAAGCGGCGCCCCGGCCGGGAGCGGCGCCCCGAGCGCGGCGCCCTCGGGTGCCGCAGCACCCTCTGGTGCCCCCGCAGGCTCGCCCGCGGCCTCGGGCGGCGCGGCCGCCACCGTCCTCGAGCTCACGGCGTCCGGGGTGGCGTTCGACAAGACCGACCTGGCCGCCCCGGCCGGGGTCGCCTTCCAGATCAAGTTCACCAACAACGACGCCGGAATCCCCCACAACGTCGCGATCCACAAGGACTCGCCGACAGGCCCGATCGTCTGGCAGGGCGAGATCTTCAGCGGGACCGACAGTCGCACCTACGACGTCCCGGCGCTTCCCGCGGGGACCTACGGCTTCTCGTGCGTGGTCCATCCCAACATGACGGGGACCCTCACGGTCAAGTAGCGGGGGAGCGGCCGCCGGGCGGGAGATCCCGCGGCCGTCACGGTCAGTAGCGGCGGGGTACCGTACGCCCATGAGCGACAACCTCTGCTACGTGGACGCCTACGTCCGGAGCGTCGAAGGGCGGCTGCGCGCCGTCGAGCCGCCCGCGGCTGAGGGTCGGGGAGCGTCGGTGCTCCTGGACCGGACCGTCTTCTATCCCGGGGGCGGGGGCCAGCCGGCCGATCGCGGCGTGCTGCGAACGCCGGACGGGTCCGAGTGGACCGTCGTGGCCGCGCGCAAGCAGGGCGACGAGATCTGGCACGAGCTCGAGCCCGGCCTGGAGCCTCCCGCGCCGCGCGGCTCGGGGGGCACGGGCGGGACCGCGATCTTCACCGCCGACCTGGACTGGGAGCGCCGGCTCCGCCTGATGCGGACCCACACGGCGCTGCATGCGCTCTGCGGCGTGGTCTGGCGCGACTACGGGGCGCTCGTGACGGGCGGAAACATGGAGCCCGGCAGTGGTCGCATGGACTTCGAGTTCGAGCGGATGTCCGGCGAGCTCGTCGGCGCCATCGAGACCGCGGTCAACGAGGAGCTCCTCCGCGACCGGGACGTGCGGGTCAACGTGCTTCCGCGGGAGGAGGCCTTCGCGATCCCCGACCTGATCCGGACGAAGGTGAACCTCCTGCCGCCCGGCATCGAGCAGATCCGGACCATCGAGATCGTGGGGCTCGACCTCCAGGCGGACGGCGGGACGCACGTCGCGAACACCCGCGAGGTGGGCACGATCCATGTCACCGGCTACGAGTCGAAGGGGCGCATCAACAAGCGGATCCGGATGGAGCTCGTCGGACCCGCCTGACGGCCGCGGTGGGCCGGTTCGGGTGAGGCGGAGACGTCTCGGCCTCCGGCGGTGCCGCCGGAGGCCGAGGATCGATCGCGCCTCGCGGAGAGAGTCGGCTCAGAGCGCCTTGACAGCCGCCACCAGCTGGCCAAGGCCGTCCTTCGCGTCGGCGAAGAGCATGCCGGTCTTGGGGTTGCCGTAGAGCTCGTTGTCGATGCCGGCGTAGCCGCGGCCCATCGACCGCTTGATGACCACGATCGACTTGGCGTGGTCCACGTTGAGGATCGGCATGCCGGACACCGGGCTGCCGGGCCGTCGGGCGGCCGGGTTCGTGACGTCGTTGGCGCCCACGACGAGCGCGACGTCGCACCGGTCGAACTCCGGGTTGATGTCGTCCATCTCCTTGAGGAGCGGGTACGGGACGTTCGCCTCCGCGAGGAGCACGTTCATGTGCCCCGGCATCCGGCCCGCAACCGGGTGGATCGCGTACTTCACGTCCACGCCCTTCGACTCCAGCAGCTCCCCGAGCTCCCGGCAGGCATGCTGCGCCTGGGCCACCGCGAGTCCGTAACCCGGCACGATGATGACGCTCGAGGCGTAGGCCATCTGGATCGCCGCGTCGTCCGCCGAGATGCTGCGCACCTGGGTCGCACCGCCGCCGGCCGACCCGATCGTGCCCTCGCCGCCGCCGAACCCACCCACCATGATGTTCAGGATCGAGCGGTTCATGGCATCGGCCATCAACTTCGTGAGGATGCCGCCGGACGCGCCGACGAGGGCGCCCGAGATGATCAGGACCGGGTTGACCAGCACGAAGCCAGCCATGGCGACCGCCGTGCCCGTGAAGGCGTTCAAGAGCGAGATCACGACCGGCATGTCCGCGCCGCCGATCGGCAGGACCATCGTGACGCCGAACACGCAGGCCGAGGCGATGATCAGGGCGAGGACCAGGACCGAAGCGGTTCCGTCGATCGCCAGGTTGCCGTTGGCGGCGAGGATCAGGACCACCGTCGCGACCACGGCCACGACCGCCAGGACGATCGTCAGCAGGCGCGAGCCGGGGAAGATGATCGGCTTGCCGCCGATCAGGCCCTGGAGCTTGCCCGAGGCGATCAGCGATCCCGTGAACGTCACGGAGCCGATCACTACGTCCAGCACGGTGAAGATCGTCGTGGAGACGCTGGCCGTCTGGCCGCCGCTGGCGATCCGCACGAAGTCGTCGATGGCGACGAGCGCGGCCGCGCCGCCGCCCACCGCGTTGAAGAGCGACACCAGCTGCGGCATCGCGGTCATCTTCACGGTGCGCGCGGTGTAGAGGCCGAGGCCACCGCCGATGGCGAAGCCGACCACGATGACGACCCAGCCGACGACGCTCACGCCGCCGGG
>DATCGK010000557.1:0-5135 GCA_036508975.1 Candidatus Limnocylindrales bacterium | reverse complement strand
CGTAGCAGTTGAAGACGCCGTGCCGGCCGGTGAGCAGGTAGCCCTCCAGCCAGCCCTGGCACTGGTGCTCGGAGAGGACCTCCATGACCCGGCCCTCGGGCGCCTGGAATTCGTCCGTGGGCAGGATCTCGGCGTCGAACTGGCGATCCGTCGTCTCGAACACGGCCCCCAGCCGGTTGGAGGCCGTCTCGTCCGGGCCGAAGACGCGGAACGTCTCACGATTCCGGTCGATGACGTCGCGGAGGTACGTGCCGAGCACCCGGGTGGCTTCGCCCGTCGTCGCCCCGGGCTGCGGGACGTCCACGGCGTAGGCACGGAAGTCGGGCAGCCGGAGATCGCGGAGCAGCTCGCCGCCGTTCGCGACCGGGTTCGCGCTCATGCGCCGGTAGGCCTTCGGCGGCAGCGCGGCGAGCTCCGGGACCAGGGCTCCGTGGTCGTCGAACAGCTCCTCCGGGCGGTAACTGCGCATCCACTCCTCGAGGATGGCGCGGTTCTTCGCGTTCGTCCGCACCTCGCCCATCGGCACCTGGTGGGAGCGCCAGGTCCCTTCAACCGGCTTGCCGTCGATGGTCTTCGGGCCCGTCCAGCCCTTCGGCGTCCGGAGCACGATCATCGGCCACCGCGGGCGATCGGTGACACCTTCCTCGCGGGCCGCCTTCCGGATCCGGTTGATCTCCTCGATCACCGCGTCCATCGTGGCCGCCATCTTCTGGTGGACATCGGCCGGGTCGTCGCCCTCGACGAAGTACGGCCTGTGGCCATAGCCCTCCATCAGCGCCGCCAGCTCGTCCTTCGGGATGCGGGCGAGAACGGTCGGGTTGGCGATCTTGTAGCCGTTGAGGTGGAGGATCGGCAGGACGGCGCCGTCGGTCACGGGGTTGAGGAACTTGTTCGAGTGCCAACTCGTGGCCAGCGGGCCTGTCTCCGCCTCGCCATCCCCGACAACGGCGCAGACCAGCAGGTCCGGGTTGTCGAAGGCCGCTCCGTAGGCGTGCGAGAGCGCGTAGCCTAGCTCGCCACCCTCGTGGATGGAACCCGGGGTCTCGGGCGCCACGTGGCTGGGGATCCCGCCCGGGAACGAGAACTGGCGGAACAGGGCCCGCATGCCGTTCTCGTCGCGGGTGATGCTGGGGTACACCTCGCTGTAGGTTCCTTCCAGGTACGCGTTCGCGACGATCGCCGGGCCGCCATGGCCCGGGCCGATCACGTAGATCGCGTCCAGGTCCCAGTTCCGGATCACGCGGTTCATGTGGGCGTAGATCAGGTTCAGGCCGGGGGTCGTGCCCCAGTGGCCCAGGAGGCGCGGCTTCACATGCTCCGGGCGCAGCGGCTCCTTGAGCAGCGGGTTGTCAAGGAGGTAGATCTGCCCGACCGAGAGGTAGTTGGCCGCACGCCAGTAGGCGTCGATCAGGCGCAGCTCGTCGGGGGCGAGCGGATGGGAGACGGTGGACTCGGAGAGGGTGGCGTCGCTCGCGCTCATGGCGTTTCTCCTGCAAGGCATGCCGCCTCAAGCGTACTGCAGTGGATATCCTCGATCGCGCCCGGGACGCGTGCGTCTTGACCGCAGGACCCCCAGCCCCCGATCGTGGGCTCGATCATTCCGCAGCCCTTCGCCACGCCGGCCCACCGGCTCATGGCCATTCGGGCCGTCCATTCCGGCGTGTTCCTCGCCGAGCTGGCGGCAATCGGGTGGCTCGTCGTGACGGGCCTGAGCGGCCGCCGGGACCGGTCGGTGGCGGTCGCCGGCACCCTGGTCGCGATCGAGGCGGGCGTGTTCGTGGCCAACCGTGGCGTGTGTCCGCTCACCCCCCTGGCCGAACGGCACGGGGCCCGGCGCGGGAGCGTCTCCGACATCTTCCTGCCGGACGCCGTCGCGCGGACGATCCCGGTCTGGTCGAGCTCGCTCGTCGCCATCGCGATCGTTCTTCACGCGCGCTCTGCGCTCGGGAGGTCGGCGGGCCGGGGGCCAGCCGGGTGCGAGCGCTGGTCGGGGCGGTTGGGTGCCCGCCCCAAGCGACCGGCGCCTCGGGATGACGGAGCATCATCACACGATCACGAGGGGCCGCATCATGTCGTGCTCCTCGTGCTCGAGGATGTGGCAATGCCAGACATACTCCGCGCCGCCCGCGATCCCATAGTCGGCGAGCAGCCGCGGGCTCGCCGGTACCGTGAACGGCACGGCCGGCAGCGTGAACTTCATGAGGACTCGGGTCACCTGGTCGGGGTTCATGCGCACCGTCTCCTTCCACCCCAGCTCGTTGGGGTCGGGAGCGACGGCAGGTCCGGTGAACTTCGGCGCCCCGCCCTTGTAGCTGTCAGGTTCGAACGGCTGGCGGGCCAGCACCTCGACGTTCACGAGGTGGAAGTGGATCGGGTGGGTGTCGCCCGTCAGGTTGACGATCTCCCAGACCTCGGTGCTGCCGGCCTGGATGATCTCGGTCGGCATGTCGACGTACTCGCGGCCGAACTCCGGGACCGAGTTCACGGCCTTGTCCGTGCCGAGGAACTGGATCAGGCGGCCGTGAGCGTCGAACGTCTCGTTCAGCGTGAGGCGCCGGACCGGCACGTGCTTGGGGTTCGGCGTCGGGAGGCCGGGCGTCTGCTTCAGCAGGAACGGGTCTGTGGGCGTGAACGCCGGCGGCAGCTTGATCGGCGCGTCGGCGGCGCCGACGCGCGACGTGACCCGGATCTGTAGGAGCGTCCTGGTGTTGGGCCCGAACCCCCTGGTTGACGTTGGCGTCTCCGGGTTGCCGGGGTAGTAGTCGTTGACCGCGTCGCCGTCCGGGTACGGCGCGGGAGCATCGCTGAGCAGGATCAGCCTGGATCCGACGGGAACGTCCCGGAAGTCGACGATCAGGTCGGCCCGCTCGGCCGGGGCAAGAAGCAGCTGGTAGGGCGTCGGCTCGCCCGAGTCCGCGGGCCCCACCCCGCTGAGGTACACGGGGGCCGGCAGGAAACCGCCCTCGGTCCCGATCTGCACGAAGGCCGGACCGGCCGCGGTGCCGGGCTCGGCGCTGGCCGCTCCCGACGCGTACACGAGGCGGGGGTTCAGGAATCGAGCCTGGCACGCGTTGAGCAGGCGGAAGCGGTACTGCCGGGGTTCGACCTCCAGGTACGGGTAGACGGTGCCGTTCACCAGCATGGTGTCGGCGAAGAACTCTGGCACGCAGGAGGGATCGGGCGGCGGGCCGGCCGGCGTGGGCCCGAGGTCCCACCGGTCGGGGTCGTAGACGTGGACGTACCAAAGGTCACCCGGTCGTGAGCCCGGCACGGCCCACGTCGGGTCCACCTTCGCGATGTCCCGGGGGACGAAGCACTTGTCCTGGAAGACGAGATAGACGGTCCGCGGATCGAGGGGTCCGGGCAGGTGACCGAGGCTGACCAGTGACAGCTCGTAGTCGTCGTAGATCACGTACGCCGAGGCGATCCCCGAATACGCATTCAGCCTCGTCGTGCCCAGCGAGTGATCGTGGTACCAGACGAGTCGGGCGCCCTGGTCGTTCGGGTAGTAGTACTCGGCCTCGTTCGACCCGGGACGGGGGACGCCGAGAACGGAGTTGTTGAGGAAGCTCGGGCCCTTGTGACCGTCCGGGTCCCACCAGGCAAAGGGGCCGCCGTCGCTCGTCCAGGGGACGAAGCCGCCGTGGAGGTGGACGTTCGCCCGGTTGTCCTGGAACTCGGTGCCCATGATCGAGCGATCGACCGGGAGGATGTGCGTGGGCGGCAGGTTGTTGCGGAACGTGACCTGCACCGGCGAGCCGCGCTTGGCCGCGATGATGCCGCCGAGGTGCCTGAAGTTCCCGTTCTGGCCAAAGCCCCAGAGGCGCGTCGGGTTCGGCAGGTCGGGATGGAGCTGATCGGCGTACTCCCCGATATCGATCGTGTAGTGGGTCACGCCAGGCTGCCACCACGGCTGGCTGCTCGTGTCCGGTGCGGCGAGCGGGATGCCGCCGAGGACGGGATTGCGCAGGGGCTGGATGAACTTGCGCAGCTTGTCGCTCTGGGTGAAGGCGGCTGCGCCGGGCGCCCCCGCCAGCCATCTCCATGGCACCGCGAGGCCTGCGGTGCCGAGTGCGCCCGCCTTCAGGATGGTCCTCCGGGACACCTTCATCGTTGGCATCGTCGTTTCTCCATTGGCTGCCGTCTGAGCAGCGCATTGACCGCCGCGAGCGGGATTGCCGGCGTCGGGACGGGTCACCATGGCGAGCCGAGCCCTTCCCGCATGGCGCCCGCGGCGTCCGGCGCGGCATGCGTCGTGGCTTGTGAAACCGACACCCGGACAAGGGCGGGCACACCGCCGTGCGCCAGGAGCGACCCTTGTGACGGCGACACGACGTCGAGGAGCAGGAGGTACTCACCCGGCTCCACCGGACCCGTGAGCCGGAGCCGGACCGTCGTCTCGCCGCCGGGCGTCGCCACCTGGGCCGCGAGGGCCATTACGGCCTGCGGCGGGACGGCCTGGCCGCTCGCTGACACCCACGTCGCCACGAGGTTCGGCAAGACCATGGTCACGCGTTCAGACGGGTCCGCCTCCTCCGCGGGCAGGGTCCGGGGCACGGTCAGCTGCTGATCCCAACGCTCGAGGCCGGTGTTCATGACGCGGACTCCCAGCTCCGTCGCGCCGCCTGCAGGAACGGACAGGCTGGATGTCACGCCGTACGCGACCGCAACCGGTCCTCCGACCCTGACGAGCAGCGGCGTGAGCATGGCCTGCGTGGCGGCGTCGAACGCGACGCCGGACGAAGTGTGGAGCGTTGCGACGAGGCGATACAGGCCCGGGTCCGCCGGATACGCGACCGAGAGCTGCAGGCCCTTCGCCGAATACTTCGCCTTGGCCGGCGTGACGAGGGTGCCCTGCTGCTCCGGGACCACCAGCTCGACCGCGGGCGGGTCCGGAAGCCCGGTGTCCTCGCCCGGGTCCGGGGTCGCGACGCCCGGGCTCGCGGCCGGGGTGGCGACGCCCGGGCTCGCGGCCGGGGCGGCAGACGCGCCCGGCGTCTCGATCGCCTTCCCGGTCGTCGTTGGCGGCGGCGCCGTGGCCGCTGGCGCCCCGGGACCCTGGCTCGCGGCCGGCGACCCTGCCGCGTCACCGGCGGCTTGGGCGCCGAGCGGAGTGTCGAGCAGGATCGGATCCC
>DATCGK010000556.1:0-7859 GCA_036508975.1 Candidatus Limnocylindrales bacterium | reverse complement strand
CCGAAGTGCGCATCCTCTATCGGCGCACGCGCAAGGAGATGCCCGCGAACGAGACGGAGATCGTGGAGGCGGAGCACGAGGGCGTGAAGATGGACTTCCTGGTCGCCCCCGTGCGGGTGCTGCGCGGGGAGAACGGCCGGGTGGCGGGGGTGGAGTGCATCCGCATGGAGCTGGGCGAGCCCGACCAGAGCGGCCGCCGCAGCCCCAGGCCCATACGCGGCTCCGGGTTCCGCATAGACTGCGAGTTCGTGATCGCCGCCATCGGCCAGGGCACGCGCGTGCAGGAGCTGGTGGACGGGCGGGTGCCCAACTTCCTGCCCTTGGGCGAGTCGCTGAGCCTCACCCGCTGGCAGACCGTAGAGGTCAACTAGCGCACCTTCGAGACCACCGTGGACGGAGTGTTCTCGGGAGGCGACGTGGTCACGGGGGCGGCCACCGCCATCGAGGCCATCGCCGCCGGACGCAAGGCCGCCTACGCCATTGACCGCTACGTGGCCACTGGCCGGGCCGAGCCCGAGCCGGTGGAGGTGTACAGCCGCAAGGACGCCTACCGCAAGGTCTTGGCCTCAGACCTGGCCCCCGGCTCCACCGACGGGCGGCGGAGCATGCCCGTGCTCCCCCCCGCGGAGCGCGCCCTCAGCTTCGCCGAGGTGGAGACCGGCTACAGCCGCGAGGACCTGCGCCGGGAGACGGCGCGCTGCCTGGAGTGCGGCTGCAGCGCCCTGTTCACCTGCGATCTGCGGCGCCACGCCACCGAGTACGGGGCCGACGTGCAGACGTTCATGGGCGAGGCCGTCGAGCACCGCGTCGACCGGCGCCACCCGCTGTTGGTGCTCGACCCCAACAAGTGCGTGCTGTGCGGCCGCTGCGTGCGCATCTGCAGCGAGCTGGTGGGAGTGGCTGCCTACGGCTTTGTCAAACGCGGCTTCGACACCGTGGTCAAGCCCGCCCTGGGCGACTCCCTGCTCGACACCGAGTGCGTGAGCTGTGGGCTCTGCATCGGCACCTGCCCCACGGGGGCCATCGCCGAGAAGCTGCCCCTGACCAAGCCCGGCCCCTGGAAGACCACCCGCGTGGAGTCGGTTTGCCACTACTGCAGCGCGGGGTGCCGGCTGGGCTACGAGGTCTCCGGCACCACCCTGGTACAGGTCTCGCGTGCGGCTGACGACGCGGGCACCGGCGGTAACCACTGCCGCAAGGGCCGCTTCGGCTACGGCCACGTGCAGTCGGCCGAGCGCCTGCGCTGGCCCATGCTGCGCGTCGGGCGCGAGCTGCAGGAGAGCAGCCTCGACGAGGCCCTGCGCTACTCCGCCATGCGGCTCAAGGAGCTTACCCGCCGCTACAGCGGCGACCAGGTCGCGGTGTTCGTCTCCCCCCGCCTGACCAACGAAGAGATCTACCTCGCCCAGAAGCTGGCCCGGCTGGCCTTGCGCACGCATAACGTGACCTCGCTGGCCCACCTCGTCAACCGCGAGCTGCAGGCCCCGGAAGTCGTGTCCACGGCCTCCTACGCGGACATCGGCGACGCCCAGGCCCTGCTCGTGGTCAACACGGCCCTCGACGAGGAGAGCTTCGCGGTGGACATCGCCTGCAAGCAGGCCATCCGCAAAGGCGCCCGCCTCATCTACGTCGGTCCCGAGGACAACCTCACCTCGCGCTTTGCCGAGCTGCACTTGCGCTGCCTGCCTGGCGGGCAAGCCTTTGCCGTCCTCGGCTTGTTGAAGGATTACGTCGCCCTGCGGCCGAGCGCCCTCGACGACCGGCCGGAGCTGGCCCAGGCGGTGGCCGATCTCTCCGACGAGCGCCTGGAGAAGCTCTCTGGGGTGGCGCGCGCCGCCTCGCGCGAGGCGGCCGCCATCCTGGCCAAGACCATCCTCAAGGTGATGCTGTTCAACAAGGACTACCGTGGCTCGCGGCTGGCCCACGACGAGCGGCTCTTCGCCCAGGCGGCTGCGGCCTTGGGCTGCTCGCTGCTCGCCCTACGCGAGAAGGCGAACACCCAAGGGCTGCTCGACATGGGCGCCGACCCGCGCTGGCTGCCCGGCTACGTCGATCCCGAAGGCGGCGAGGCCCTGGAGCAGATGGAGAAGGAGCTGGGGGCGGTCCTGCGCGACCTTTCCCCGCCCAGCCTGGACATGGCCCAGCTCCTGCGCGACAAGAAGATCAGGGTCGCCGTCGTGCTCGGCGAGGACCCGGTGGGCGCCCCCGGGTTCCCGCAGGACCTGTGCGACGGCCTGCTGGCCGCCGACTTCCTGCTCGTGGGCGACCTCTTCCTCACCGCCACCGCCGCCTGCGCCACAGTGGCCTTGCCGCTGTCGAGCACGGCCGAGACGAGCGGCACCATGACCAACGCCGAGCGCCGCGTGCAGCGACTGGAGCGCGCGGTGCCCCCCGCGGGCGGGATGGAGACCTGGGAGATCCTCAGCCAGCTCGCCAGCCTGCTCGGCTACCGGTTCAAGATGAAGTACGGGTCCGCCCAGGACGTGACTGCGGAAATCCGACGGGTGGTGCCGATTTGGGCGGGGCTCGACCTTGGCTCCGCGGGTGCGGTCTGGGACGCGGACGGCCTCAAGCTGCCCAGGGTCCCGTTCACCGGGCTGGGGGGGCCGCTTGCCCCCGTGCCCACCCTCGGGCTCGACACGCTGGAGGTCCGCTTCGCGGCCTGGTTCGACAAGATCTTCGAGAAGGCCCGCCGGGAGCTGCCCGTCGTCTAGCTGTAAGCGCTCGACAGGTTATTCGTAGGGGCGCAATGGGAATTGCGCTGCCCGGTGGCGCGCAGAGGCCTGCGGATTCGTCGTCGTTCGGGCCGGCCCAGAGCGCACGCCTCGCCCCTCTCCAGACCCCTTGGCTGACCTTCCTGAAGTCCTTTCAGGCAGCTTTTCGAGCCAGTACCGGCAGAAGCCGCTTCGAGCGTGTCCTTCAGCGTCCTCCACAAACGCTCGATCAGCGCGATCGAGCCCTTCTTCCCGATCGCCCCGAACCTCTGCTTCGCCCCGAGGCGCCTGAGCGCCCGGCGAAACACCTGTGCAGTGAAACAGCCCGCCTGATCCGAGACGAAGTGATCCGGCGGCCCGCGCTGCTTCCCCGTCCTCGAAACGAAGCCGGCGATCTCTTCGGCCGAGGGCTGAAGTGGATCGAAGTGTGCGCTCTGGGCGCGAGAGCGATGACGAAACCGCTGGTCTGTGCGCGCCAATGCCCGCTGCAATTCCCATTGCCGCCCTACACGTGTAGTCAGAAGGGTTTCCGAGTAATGCGCCCGTGCAGGCGCTTCACACCCCCCCGCCCAGGACCTTGTAGAGGGTGACGAGGTTCGCCTGCTCCGCGAGGCGGACGTTCACCTCCCCCTTCTGCGCGGCGTAGAGCGCCTGCTGGGCCACGAGGACGCCGAGGTAGCCGTCGATGCCTCCCTGGTAGCGGGCGTCGGAGAGACGCAGCGTCTCGTCCAGCGCGAGGACGAGGGCCTCCTGGGCTTCGCGCTGGGCGACGAGTGTCGTTCGGAGCGTCAGGGCGTCGCTCACCTCGGCGAAGGCGACCTGGATCGCCTTCTCGTACTGCGCGATGGCGATGTCGCGGTCGACCTTCGAAACCTTCAGGTTCGCGAAGAGGGAGCCGCTGGCAAAGAGGGGGGCGACGATCTGCGGCGCGAAGCTCCAGATCCTGGTCCCCGCCCCGAAGAGGTCGGAGAGCTCGGGGCCTTGAGTGCCGAAGCTCGCCGTGAGGGAGATCCGCGGGAAGAAAGCCGCTCGGGCCGCCCCGATGTTCGCGTTCGCGGCGCGGAGCTGGTGCTCGGCCGCGAGGATGTCGGGCCGGCGGAGGAGGACGTCGGACGGCAGTCCTGCGGAAACTCCTCTCGGGTCCGTCACGGTGCCGAACCGGTCGGGGAGGAGATCGGGACCGACGGCCGAGCCGACGAGGAGATGGAGCGCGTTCCGGTCGACAGCGACGGCGCCGGTGTACGCCGCGACGTTCACCCGCGCCGCCTCCACCTGGCTCTGTGACTGGCGGAGGTCGAGGTCGGAGGCGAGGCCGGCGTCCCGGGTCTCCCGGATCAGCTCGTACGACGACTGCTGCGCCTGGAGGGTCACCCGGGCGAGACGGAGGTTCTCGTCGTCGGCCGCGAGGTTCAGGTAGCTTCCGGCCACGGCGGCCACGAGCGCGGTCTGCGCGGCCCGGCGGGCCTCCTCCGTCGCGAGATACTGCTCGAGGGAGCGGGCGTTCAGGCTCCGGAGTCGCCCGAAGAGGTCCAGTTCCCATGAGGCGAGACCGACGTTGACCGAATAGTCCGAGACCGTGCTGGCGTTGCCGTTGTCCCCCATCTTCTCCGGAATCCGGTACCTCTCGCCCGCGACCTGGACTCCGACGGTGGGGTTCAGCTCGGCGCGCTGGATCCGGTAGAGGGCGCGGGCCTTCTCGATGTTGAGGGCCGCGACCCGGAGGTCCCGGTTGTTTGCGAGCGCGAGGTCGATGAGCGACCGCAGGCGGGCGTCCGTGAAGAAGTCCTGCCATCGGAGGTCGGCCGCGGCGGGGGCCGCCGGCGATTCGACCCCGGCCCGGGCCGGGTCAGCCTTCGACCAGGTTCCGTCCGCCCAGACATCGGGAACCGGCGGAGCAGGGCGCTCGTACTTCGGGATCATCGTGCAGCCGCCCAGGAGGAGCGCCGCGGGGAGGAGTGCGGCGAGGACGAGAGCGATCAGCCTGCGGTTCATGGCTTTCCCTCCGCCGGGAGCGGCGCTTCGGGAGCGGGAACGGCCGCGCGGGCCTTCTTCCTCTCGAAGACCCGGACGACGAGGACGTAGAGGAGCGGGATCAGGAGGACGGCGAGGAACGTGCCGCTGAGCATGCCGCCCAGGACGCTCGTGCCGATGGCCATCTGCGCGCCGGCGCCGGCCCCGGTGGCGAGCGCCAGCGGGAGGACGCCGAAGCCGAACGCCATCGACGTCATGACGATCGGACGGAGACGCGTCTTCGCCGCCTCCACGGTCGCCTCGATGAGGCCCATCCCCTTTTCGCGGTTCTGCACGGCGAACTGGACGATCAGGATCGCGTTCTTCGTTGTCAGGCCGAGAACGGTGAGGATCCCGATCTGGAAGTAGACGTCGTTCGACATCCCGCGGGACGAGGAAGCGATCACGCCCCCGATGACGCCGAGCGGAAGGGCGAGGACGATCGAGATCGGGACCGTCCAGCTCTCGTAGAGCGCCGCGAGGACGAGGAAGATCACCAGGACCGAGAATGCGTAGAGGAGCCCCGCCTGCGACTCCGACATTCGCTGCTGGTACGAGAGGCCGGTCCACTCGAAGCCGACGTCGGCCGGGAGCTTCTTGATCAGCTCCTCCATCGCGTTCATCGCCTCGCCGGAGCTCCTGCCCGGCGCCGGCTCCCCCTGGATCTCCATCGCCGGGAAGGCGTTGTACCGCTCGAGGCGCGGCGAGCCGTAGACCCACCGGCCGGAGGCGACCGCCGACAGCGGGACGAGCCCGTTCTGCCTGTTGCGTACCTGGAGCCGGTGGAGGTCCTCCGGAAGCATCCGGAACGGAGCGTCGGCCTGGGCGTAGACGCGCTTCACGCGTCCTCCCTGGACGAAGTTGCCAACATACGCGCTGCCGAACGCGGTCGAGACGTAGCTCTGCACCGAGCTGACACTGACGCCGAGCGTGCCCGCCTTCCCCCAGTCGACGTCGACCTTGTACTGGGGAACGTCCGTCATCCCGTTCAGCCGGACGCGAGAGAGACGCGGGTCCTTCGCGGCGAGACCGACGAGCTGGTCGATCGCCTTGGAGAGACCCTCGTGCCCGAGGTTGCCCCGGTCCTGGACCATCAGGTCGAACCCGGTGGCCGTGCCGAGCTCGACGACGGCGGGAGGCGGGAAGGCGAAGATGATCGCCCCGCGCTGGGCCGAGAGGGCCCGCATCGCCTTCCCCGCGACGTCCTTGGCCCGCAGGCCCGCGCGATCCCGGAGCTTCCAGTCCTTGAGCTGGACGAAGACCATTCCCATGTTCTGGCCCCGTCCGCCGAAGCCCTGCCCCGCCACCGCCCCGCACGACTTCACGGCGTCCTTCTGGTCGACGAGGAAGTGACGCTCCACGTCGGCCATGACCGCCTGCGTCTGCTCGAGCGTGGAGCCGACCGGGAGCTGGACCATCGCCATCAGGGTCCCCTGGTCCTCGTCCGGGAGGTAGCCGGTCGGCATCCGCTGATAGAGGACCGCCATCAACACGACGATGACGAGGAAGACGGCGGCGTAGCGGGCGCGCCGACCGAGGACGTGTCCGGCTACCGCCACGTACCGGTCGCGGATCCGGAAGAAGGAGCGGTCGAACCAGAGGAAGAAGGGCCGGAGGAAGGGGATCCCGGTCTCGGCTGCCTCGTGCCCCTTCGCGACGGGCCTCAGCAACGAGGCGCAGAGGACCGGCGTCAGGATGAGGGCCACGAGAACCGAGAGGAGCATCGAGGCGATGACGGTGACGGAGAACTGCCTGTAGATGACGCCGGTAGAGCCGGGGAAAAAGATCATCGGCCCGAAGACCGCCGAGAGGACCAGGCCGATGCCGACGAGGGCGCTCGTGATCTGGTCCATCGACTTCCGGGTCGCCTCGAAGGGGGGGAGCCCCTCCTCGCTCATGATCCTCTCCACGTTCTCGACCACGACGATGGCGTCGTCCACGAGGAGGCCGATGGCGAGGACCATGCCGAACATCGTCAGCATGTTGATCGAGTAGCCGAGGAAGCCCAGGACGCCGAAAGTGCCGAGGAGGACGACCGGGACGGCGATGGTCGGGATGAGGGTCGCGCGGAAGTTCCCGAGGAAGAGGTACATGACGAGGAAGACGAGGAAGATCGCCTCCAGGAGCGTCTTGAAGACCTCGTCGATGGCGACCTTCACGAAGGGGGTCGTGTCGTAGACGAAGATGGCCTTCATCCCCGGAGGGAAGAACCTCGAGAGCTCCGCCATCTTCGCCTTGATCCGGTCGGCGGTCTCGAGGGCGTTCGCCCCCGCCTCCTGCCGGACGGCGAAGACCCCGGCGGGCTTCCCGTTGAACCGGAACTTGAGGTCGGGGATCTCGGTCCCCAGCTCCGTCCGCCCCACGTCCTTTACCTTCACGACCGACCCGTCCGGGTTCGTCCGGAGCGGGACCGACGCGAACTCCTCGGGCGTCTTCAGGAGCGACTGGACCAGGATCGAGGCGTTGAGGCGCTGTCCCGGAACCGCCGGAGCGCCGCCGAGCTGCCCTGCAGACACCTCGACGTTGTAGGCTCTAAGTGCAGCTACGACGTCGTCCGAGGTCATTGAGTACTTCGTCAGTTTGTCCGGATCGAGCCAGACCCGCATCGAGTAGGCGGTGCCGAAGACCTGGACCTCGCCGACCCCTGGGACCCGGCCGATGACCGACTCGATCTTCGAGACGACGTAGTCGTTGAGGTCGGCGTTGTCCATGCTGCCGTCCTCGGAGACGACGCCGGCGATCACGAGGTAGTTCCGGGTCGACTTGCTCACCGTGACGCCCGTCTGCTGGACGACGTCGGGGAGGGCGGGCATCGCGAGCTGGAGCTTGTTCTGGACCTTCGCCCAGGCGATGTCGGGGTCGGTCCCGGGCGCGAAAGTGAGCGTGATCGCCGCGCTCCCCGAGGAGTCGGACGTGGAGTCCATGTAGAGCATCCGATCGAGGCCCGTCATCTTCTGTTCGATGATCTGGACGACCGAGTCCTCGACGGTCTTGGCGGAGGCGCCGGGATAGACGGCGCTTATCGAGATCGACGGCGGTGCGATCGGCGGGTACTGGGAGATCGGGAGCTTCACGATCGCCAGAGCTCCCGCCAGCATCATGGCGATCGCGATGACCCAGGCGAAGACGGGGCGG